>PLZC01000067.1:221-6520 GCA_003151985.1 Acidobacteriaceae bacterium | reverse complement strand
CGGCGTCTCCGACTGCAACATGGAGGAAGGTTCGTTGCGCTGCGATGCCAACGTAAGCGTCCGGCTCAAGGGCGCGGAGCAGTTCGGCACCAAGGCTGAGGTCAAAAACGTAAACAGCTTCCGCTTCGTCCGCGCGGCTCTCGAATACGAAATCGAGCGCCAGATCGAGGTCATTGAGTCCGGCGGCCGCGTCATCCAGGAGAGCCGCCTGTGGAACTCCAACGAGGGCCGCAGCTATTCCATGCGCTCAAAGGAGCAGGCCCACGACTATCGCTACTTCCCGGAGCCGGACCTGCCGCCGCTCATCATCTCCGCCGAATTCCTGGCCGAGACGAAAAAGAAACTCCCCGAGCTGCCTGAAGCGCGCCGCGCCCGCATGATCGCCGAATACGAGCTCAACATCCAGGACGCGGCCACGCTGACCGCATCAAGGGAATTCGCAGATCGCTTTGAAGCCGCGGCCCGCAGCGCCAGAAATCCGCGCCGCGTAGCCAATGTGCTTTTGAGCGAAGTTGGCGGACGTCTGAAAGCCCTGGGCCTCGAACAGGAGAACTCACCCGTGTCCATGGCCGGCATCGTGATGGCCGCCGACCTGCTGGACGAAGGCAAGATCAGCTCCAGGCAGCTCAAGCAGCTCTTTGATATTTGCTTTGAGAAGAATGAGGACTTCCCGGCGGTCTACGAACGCGAAAAGCCCGAGCAGCTCAGCGACGCATCGGCGATCAAAGCCCTAATTGACCAAGTGATAGCCGCCAACCCCAAACAGGTGGAGCAGTATCGCGCCGGCAAAAAGACCATGGCCGGATTCTTTGTCGGCCAGGTGATGAAGGCGTCAAAAGGGCAGGCCAACCCGGCATTGCTCAACCAGCTGGTGGCGAAGAAGCTGGACGAATGAGCAGGCCGTAATTTCCGCATGGGCGGTGACACAGGCAGCTCTTAGGACGAATGTGTCTGCGAGCGAGGTCGGCCCCGACATTTCTCATCATCTGATGCGTTTAAGTGTTCGATTCCAACGCGTATCCGTGAAGAAATGAAGCGCCACATGTCCAATCCAGCCCATCGAATTACTGAGACCTTTCTTGTCGTACTGTTCATCGGGTGTATTGAACGACCAATAGTTGAGAATGGGTCTGCCGACGACATTCTCACGTGGTACGAATCCCCAATATCGTGAATCAAGGCTGCTGTGGCGGTGATCGCCCATCATGAAGTACTGCCCTGAAGGAACGACGAGGTCGCCCTCTTGAATGTGGTTATGAAAATCAACAGCCCATGCTTCCGGGGTTCCGTCCGGACCTGATGCTGTCGGCGGGACCGAAGGAAATTCGTCGAGAAACACGGGATCCGGAGCTGGCGAATCCTTTCCTTCGGATGGGTTCGGTTGTGCAGTCCCATTCAAGTAGACGATGCCGTCGTGCAGGTGGATGTGATCGCCGGGAACGCCTATCAGCCGCTTCACTAGATACAGATATTCCCCTGCGGAGTTGGCGACGGGCTTGATGAACACGACGATGTCACCGCGTTTTGGTTCGCGATAGTGAACCAAGGGAATCCACTTGGCCGGAGGCGATAGAGTCAATCGATCAACAAGCAGATGATCGCCCACCATCAGCGTGCTCTCCATCGAGCCTGATGGAATAACGAAGTTCCGGCCCAGGAACGTGAGTATGAATAGTCCCACGACAAGGACAGAGCAGATGCTGGCTATAGCCTCAAACGGGGTTTCTTTGGCGGTTTTAGAATCCTGGTTAGGGATCGCTGCCGGTCGGGTATCCCGGACACCTGCGCTGTTCTTTCCCATTCAATGGACCCAGGTCTCTGAGGAGAAGCCCCGATTTAACGCCTTACTTTAGATCATAATTCGTCGATGCTGAAAGCTCTTGAAAACAAAAACAAACTCCCTCAGGGGCTAAAGCCTATTGATTTTATTGGCTTTATTCGGCACGACTGAAGTCGTGCCCTTTCAAGACAGGCCGGTCTTTGGACTTGTTCAGAGGCCCTCTAGACGAAATAACCCTCGTCGATTTGACCCAGGAGTTCCTCGACTCTCCGGGCGCCATCTTCGGTTTGGAGTAACTCCAGAGGCGCAATGCCATCCAACCGCGAATTCGGCCGGCTCAGCCACTCAATTGCTCGTTCCCGGCTCTCATAGACGTGTATCGCAGAAGCCAGGCCCCGCTCGATCTTGTCTGATCCATACATCGCGGCCACCCTCACTTCACCTTCAGCTCACACCAGAATTCCTTGCGTGTATCCCAGGAACTCACGGCCTTTGGGGCGCTCTTCTTGTCGCGTTTCTCCGCCCACACCTCGTGGTCTTGCGCCATGTTCACCTGGGTGAACCGAAACTTGCCGTCGGCGGCCGAAGTATAGCTGCGGATGGACTTGGTCTTCAGGTTCTTGAGAAAGACGGTAGCCCCAGCCAACTTAGCCGAGTCCGCGTCCACCACCGTGCCCGATACGACCCGCTGGCCCAGGTTCTGTGCCCGTGCCATGGAGATAAGCCCGCTTTGTGACGCCACTGGAACCAAGCCAGCGGCCAAGGCGGCCAGCATCACCGAAGCCGCCAAAATCGTGCGCCTAACCCTCACTCTTCCTCCTCGTCCTCTGTAAACGGTTCTTCATCTTCATCCGGGTCGTCGCCAACCGGCGTCAGTTCAAGCGGCTCGACACCGACAACTTCGTACTCGGATCCACATTCGTCGCAGACGAGGACATCGCCTTCTTCCACCTCATCCAACTCGACGTCTAGTACATTCTCGCATTCAGGGCAGCTGGGCATCGCAGCATCCTCTCTTTCCTGGTCTTTCGTAGTTAAAGATGATGGATTCCGCTATTCTTGGGGAGAAGGCGGCCTCAGGTCAAGAGGCATCGACGAGCAAGCCTGCCTTCAAGTACTTACGGCGGAGCATTTCCCGTGAATTCGCCTCGTGTGATGCGGCTCTGCCGGTTTTGGATGGCCTCGACCTTGATGAAATGCGGCAGGCTCGAAGGCCTTTTCCCAGCCCACCCCATGACACAAGCTCTGTTCTCGGTTTACCCTGAGACAGACTATGGCCCGGCTTGGAGCATCCTCGTTTGCATTCCCCGACTTTAACGGCGTAACCCGCCGCCTGGTTCTCGTCAACCTTGCCGCCTACTTTGTTTTGGAGCTGGCGCGGCGGGTGGCGCGTCCCGGGCTGGCCGACTGGCTATCCAAAGCCTTCGCCTTCACGCCCCATCTCTTCCTGCAAGGCGCCCTTTGGCAGCCTTTCACCTATAGCTTTATCCATGTCGGCCTCCTCGGTACTCTTTTCGAGCTGCTCTCCCTGTGGTTCCTGGCCGGCTTTCTTGAGAACTTCCACAGTTCAAGCTGGGTCACCGGCCTTTATGCCGTTTCCGTTTTAGGAACGGCGGTTGCCGCCACCGCAATCTATTCCTTGAGCGGCGTATTTCACTATTCGGTCGCCGAGATTCCAATCTATGGCTGTGTCGGCGGCGTATTCGGCCTGCTGGTAGCCATCGGTACGCTCTACGGCGACATGCAGTTCCTGTTGTTCTTCACCATCGGTATCAAGGCCCGTTACCTGGTAGCCATCTACGCGCTCATCTCCATCGCCATGCTTTTTGGCGAGCAGCGCATGTATGCCTTTGCCCAGTTGGGCGGTGCCCTGGCCGGCTTGCTCTATGTCAGACTCGCTCCCAGGCGAGGCGTTACCTTTGCATTTAGTGAACGCTGGTATGCCTTCCGCAACGGCTACTACCGCTGGAAGCGCCGCCGCGCCGCACGCAAGTTCGAGGTCTACATGCGCCGCCAGGGGCGCACCGTCCGCTTTGACGGCCAGGGCCGCAAGATCGATGAAGACGCCGACGACAAGAAGCGCTGGAACTGACTCAGATTCTCGAGCCGCCCCGCCTCGATCCGGTAAAATCTCTATGAAATGTCCAAAAAGTTAGCCTTTCTCTTTCCGGGGCAGGGTTCGCAGGCAGTTGGCATGGGCCGCGACCTGGCCGAGCGATTTCCTGTAGCCGCCCAGACTTTTGCCGAAGCCGACCAAGCTCTCGGCTTTCCGCTTTCCCGCCTTTGTTTCGAGGGGCCTGAGGAAGACCTGCGCCTCACCGAGAACACCCAGCCGGCCATTCTCACGGTCAGCGTGGCTGCGTGGCGCGTGCTGGCTGAGGCTGGAGTTGAGCCGGCGCTTGCCGCCGGTCACTCGCTGGGTGAGTGGTCTGCCCACGTTGCCGCAGGCGCGTTCAGCTTTGCCGATGCCGTGCGCGCCGTCAAGGCCCGCGGCCGCTCCATGCAACTCGCGGTTCCCGCCGGGCAGGGAGCCATGGCCGCCGTGTTGTCGCTGGCGCCGGATCTGGTGGCAGAGGCCTGCCGTGAAGCCGAGGCCGAGACCGGCCTGGTTGTAGCCGCCGCCAACCTCAATTCCGCGGGTCAAACGGTCATCTCCGGAGCGGCGGCGGCAGTCGAAAAGGCCGCGGCTCTATGCAAAGCCAAGGGTGCCCGCCGTACCGTCATGCTTCCGGTCAGCGCTCCCTTCCATTGCGCCCTAATGCAGCCTGCCCAGGAAGAGGTCGCGCGTGTGCTCTCCGCCATCATGCTCACCGATCCGCGCATGCCCGTGGCCGCGAATGTGACCGGGGGCCTGGTCACGACCGCTGCCGCCACAGAAGACGCGCTCACTCGCCAGGTAACCGGCGCGGTGCGCTGGGTGGATTGCATGCAGTCGCTGATTGCTGCCGGCGCGGAGGTGTTTATCGAAGTGGGGCCGGGCAAGGTGCTGGGTGGCCTGCTGCGCCAAATCGATCCCGCCCAAAAAGCCCTGAACGTCGAAGACGCGGCCAGTTTGCAGAAGACGCTCGCCGAGTTGGCCGGCGGGGAGTCGCCTGCCAACTAAGTTGGCTTACGGCCCGAGATAAAGCTCCACCCCAGGCGGGGCAAAGCTCAACTTACCTACCCTCGGGTCGTAATCCAGGTTCAGCGCTTTGCTCTTTCGCCCATTGATAAACGCCGCCACCAGCAGAACATTGCCATACATACGAGCCGCTGCGATCTTGTGGCTCTGAATCACGCCATATTCGTTGTCCGGGCTGGTTGGGCTCCAATCCTGCTCGAAGCGGGCAAAGGGGTAGGCGCTGCTTTTCTCCGGATGTTGTTGCCAGTCCTTGTCGTGGATCCAGACGCCATACGCCGCGGACAGATCGTTCTTTTCGACGTCCGTTAGGAACTTGTTGACCGCCATCCTGCCACGCAGGTGGCTATTCCAATTCCAGGGCCAGTCCACAGGCCTGCCGGCCACCAGCCACCACCCTACAAAAAGCAACAAAAGGAGCGCACCGCAGCCGAGCAGAATCGACTTGCGGCGGCTTTCGCGCGCCTCATCAAACACGGGAGCATCGAGCAAGGTCATCGTGCAGTTCCTCCGGTAAAGCAGTGGACAGTGGACAGTGAACAGCGAACAGCGGACAGTGAACAGTTCAGTATCCCGAGAGTCAGTCCATCCAAATCGGTCCTACTTAATTAGACACCGAAGCCAAGGTTGTTGGTTCCTCCGCGCTGTCGGCTCTCCGCTGATCACTGTCCACTGTCCACTGTCAACTGCCTTACTCCCTGCTGTAAGTTGTCCGGCTCTTCTCCTCATGCCGTTCCAACGCCAGTTCAATCAGCCTGGTAACCAGGTCCTTGTAAGGCACCCCGGTCGCCTCCCACAGCTTGGGATACATGCTGATCCGCGTGAACCCCGGCATGGTGTTCACTTCGTTCAGAAATATCCGCCGCTTGCCGTCCGGTTCCATCAGGAAGTCCACGCGGGCCAGGCCGGAGAGATCGCAGGCCCGGAATGCCGCCACCGCCATCTCCCTTATCTGCGTAGTCTCGGCGCGGCTCAGCTTCGCCGGAATCACCGGCACCGAGCCCTCAGACAGGTATTTCGCCTCGTAGTCGTAGAACTCCTTGCCGGGAATAATCTCGCCCACCACGCTGGCTTCCGGCCGATCATTGCCAAGCACCCCAACCTCCAGTTCGCGAGCCTTGGATTTCTTGCCGCCCACGCCCTGCTCCACCACCAGCTTGCGGTCGTATTTGGCGGCCAGCGCCAGCGCCGGGCCCAACTCCTTGCGGTTATGTACCTTGCTGATGCCCACCGACGAGCCCAGATTCGCCGGCTTCACAAACACCGGATACTTCAGCGCCGCCTCCACCTGCGCCACAGCCTTGCGCGGAGACTTCTCCCAATCGGCGCGAAGCAGCGTAACGTGCTTGACGATGGGCAGCTTTGCGTTGGCAAACAGCCGCTTCATCACGTCCTTGTCCA
>PLZC01000067.1:0-143 GCA_003151985.1 Acidobacteriaceae bacterium | reverse complement strand
CAAGTCGTGCGCCTCCCCGGCAGCCAGCCAGTGACCCTCTTTGGTAATGCCGATGGGCACCACATCAAACTTCTTGTGATCGATCGATTTCAAAATTGAAGCCGCCGACAGCAGCGAAACTTCATGCTCGCCGCTGCGCCCGC
>PLZC01000182.1:13578-17547 GCA_003151985.1 Acidobacteriaceae bacterium | reverse complement strand
GCGCATGTGGTCGTCAGCAAAGCCAATGATTACGCAACCACCAGCTTGATCGAAATCTGGATTGACGAGGCGGAGCGGCGTGCGTGGTTCCTGTTCGAAGCCACGCGGTGATGAATCTTCAACCTGACGGCGCCACCGCCATTCTCTCTGTGCCCGACCCGAGGCTCCGCTTGAGATTCGAGCGACCAAAGTTCGAGTAGAGCGTTGGCGTGGCGCGTCGTCGCACGCGGTTGCCGAGTCCACCGTCAGCCCCTCGGCAATTCTCGCCGCCATGAACTGCCGTCTCATTGGCCAAGGTTTCGGAGGTTTTGTCACCTGACTCATCCTTCACATCGACCCCGCCGGGGCCGTGACTGCCGCCTCTTCGGTTTCGAGAGGGCTGCCTCCATTGCCGAAAGCTCCGCCCAATCAATTGCCGAGGCCGCCAAGGCTTTTGGACAGGAGGACGACATCACTGTTCTTTGCCTCACGCGGCAAACAGCCGGCAAGGAGCCTGTCGCTCAGATTGAACCTGCAGGTCGCCCGGCGCACGGCTATCTAGCGCTGGCTGATCTACGGCGGTAGTCCATTCTACTTTTCAAGTACTGCGCGATGCATCATTTCAACCTGTTTGCCATAGCGCCCGCGCAGGGCGTGCCAGCGAATAATGGCGATCTCCTCGAGCATTTTCATGCCGTCTCTCAGGTAACTGATCCGTGAGCGATTGTCGTGAGCCCAACTAACCGGCACCTCGATAATCCAGTAGCCGCGCAACAGGGCGATGAAGAGTATCTCCGGATCGAAGCCCCAGTGTTCGATGGTCTGGAGTTGGAAGACCGTCTGGGCAGCGGCCCGAGTGAATGCCTTGAAGCCGCATTGGGTGTCGGCGAAAGGCAGCCGCATCACCGTTCGGACAACCGAGTTGAAACAGCGGCCGAAAAACTGGCGGTAAAGCGGCTGCCGATGTGTTTGACTGCTGCTCTCAAGCCAGCGGGATCCGATAGCTATGTCCGCTCCGCCGGCGATGGCCGCAAATAACCGTTCCGCCTCTTCGATTGGCGCCGAAAGGTCGGCGTCAGTGAACATGACCACATCCCCCTGGGATTGCAGCAGGCCATTGCGAACACTGTACCCCTTACCGCGGTTACCGGCGTTTTCCAGCAGACGAACCTCTGGCGCACTTCGGGCGAACTCCCGCACAATGTCGGCGGTGTTGTCCGTCGAGCCGTCATTGACAACGATGACCTCCGCAGACCAACCGCGCTCACGAATGCAGGAGACCACCGATCGGAGCGTACCCGGAATGCGCGAGCCCTCGTTGAAGGCAGGAATCACAATGCTGTACTTCGGATATTGGACCACGTCGAAAACCACCCCCATGCCATCGAACCTACAAATTTTAGACTCCTGGGGAAAACACATCATATACTCAGCAAGGTAGAGTTGACTCGTTCAATTTCATTTGGGCGAGTTTTTTCGCCAACTTGCTGAAGCCAAAAGGGGCAAATCCGGGAGGGGCCGCGTTTTTTCGCGCCCTTCCCGGGAAAATCCGGTTATGCTGTGAGCGGAGGTCCAAAGGGAATGACAAAAGCAGACCTGGTGGAAAGAGTGACCCGCCTAGGCGACTTGACACGCCGCGATGGCGAGGTCATCGTTGAAACCATTTTTGATTCTGTGATCGGTGCCCTGCAAGGCGGGGACAAGATTGAGATCCGGGGCTTTGGATCGTTCCGCATCCGGCAACGCAATCCCCGCATTGGGCGGAACCCTAAAACCGGAGAGCGCGTGGACGTCCCGGCCAAGCGGGTACCCTATTTCAAGCCGTCGAAGGAACTCCGCGACCTGGTCAATCCAGAAGAGGCCGCCCGCGCTTGATAAGGGCGTCGTCCTCCTTTGAGAAACGCTTGTCGGTCTGGCATGTGATCTTTTGACAATGTTCCGGTGATCCTGCGCATGAAATCATGGCCGAACGAATCAGAGGCCCTTGAGAACATCCTCTTTAGCCACATTCTTGTGCGCGGCAACGGCCGAGAGAATCGCGTTCAACGTCCCGATTCGCAGGGCAGTATGCGCCGGAACGGCGATCCGGTGGGGCGAGGGCTGCGGGGTTTGCAGAATGATATGACTTCCGACCTGATGGACCTTTTCGTATCCCCAGTATTTGCGGAGGTGCGTCACCAGATCCTCACCGCTCAGATCCCGCGGCAACTTCATGCGACGGCCAGCACTTCATCGCGAACCAGGCGCAGACGGATCGAAGCGGGGGGTGAGGAATCGAAATAGAAAGCCTGCACTGCTTCCCTGACGTTGGCTCTCAATTCGTCCCAATTGTCAGCCTGCGTGAAGATGCTTTCGCCGAGTGCTTCGGCCGTATACCCCCCGTCGCCCTCCTGCACAATTTCAAATACGATCTCATTCATCCCGTTTGCGTCCTCCTCGGGGATTCGAATTGCCAAGACTCCTCACTCAATACCTATGATAGACGCTTGACGAATTAACGGGAAGGACCTGTACGGGACCAAAGTTGCCTCTTCATGCCGGAAAGCGCATCTCCAGCACCGTCTTCAGGATCCGCCTACAGCCTGACCAGTGTGGCCGATTGTTCCGGCTGGCAGATCGCTGCCGGTTCGTTCTCCGCACGCGGAACCCAGTTTTTGGGTTGATAAATGCAGCAGGGCTCCTGGGCCAGCGGATCGCCGGTGAGGGCATAGGCGCGCGCCCGCGAACCGCCACAGATCTCTTTGTATTCGCAAGCCCCGCACTTGCCCTCCAGCTTGCTGGTGTCGCGCAATGACTTGAAGATGGGAGCCTCGCGGTAAATCTCGCTCAACGGCGTTTGCTTCACGTTGCCGGCGTGAATCGGCAAAAACCCACTGGGATACACGTTTCCCGTGTGCGAAACAAAGAGGAAACCCTTGCCGTCGTTGACTCGCCGCGTTGCCCAACCCATGGTGCGGACCTTGGCGTCGCTAGTGGGGGTGCCGGGCTCGTAAGCCGGGGCTGCGCCCGCGCTGTGTGGGTGCCCGTGGCCCAGGCGACGTTCTTCGAGGTTGTGCTGCAGCAGGTAGCGCCGGTAGTGCATGGCTTCGGTGGTCTTGATCTGGAAGTTGACCCGGTGCGACAACTCGTAGATTTTGCCGAAGACCTGCTCAAATTCTTCTCCCGACAGCAGGTCGGCGATTTGGCCCCTTCCAACTGGGACCAGGAAGAAGACGTTCCACATGACGATGGCCATCTTCTCGAAGAAGGCGCACAGGTTGTCCAGGTCGTTGGCATTATGGCGGCTGATGGTGGAGTGCACCTGAATGGGAATTCCCGCCTCGTTGGCCCACTCGATGGCCTTGATGGTGCGTGCCCATGCGCCGGGAAGCCCCCGGAACGTGTCGTGAATCTCGGGCGTCGAGCCGTCCAGCGAGATGCCCAATCGGACAAGTCCGGCCTCCTTAAGCTTGAAAATTGCCTCCCGCGTCAGCAGCGGTGTTGCGCTCGGGGTCAGCGCCACCTGTACGCCCTTGTCCGCCGCATAACGGATCAGTTCGAAGACGTCCTTGCGCTTCATCGGGTCGCCGCCGGTAAAAACAAAAATCGGCACGTGCATGTCGGCGATCTGGTCGATCAAGGCCTTGCCTTCGGAGTTTGTCAGTTCGTCCGGGTGGGCAATGGGCTGGGCGGCGGCGCGGCAATGCTTACACGCCAGGTCGCAGGACTGCGTCACCTCCCAAATGGCCAGGAAGGGCGTTTCGTCAAAATTCAACCCGCCGCGAGCGGGAATATTGTGCATTGGCTGCATGAAACCTCCAGCGAAATCAGGACTTGCCGCCCACGTTTGATATGGACCGGCCGCTTGGGGAAGCGTTGATTCCTTATCAGGAAAGCAGCCTCGACTCGGTGTCGGCTGTGATCTGGATCACTTCTTTTTTCTTCGTAAATTCACTCGCTCGCCCCGCCAGTCGGAGTAGGGACCATGATTACTCACAGCCCCCTCGACAG
>PLZC01000182.1:0-13568 GCA_003151985.1 Acidobacteriaceae bacterium | reverse complement strand
CCCACTGGAAGTTGAACCCGCCCAGCCAACCGGTCACATCCACCGCCTCACCAATAAAGAACAGCCCCGGCACCGTCCTTGCCTCCATCGTCCGCGCCAGCAACCCATCCGTATCCACGCCACCGGCGGTCACTTCGGCCTTTTCAAAGCCCTCAGTCCCCACCGGATGCAACTCCCACCGGTGCAACATCCGTTCGCATGCCTGCAATGCCCCATTGGACCATGCTTTGGGTGATGCTGCCTCCGCCAGAAAGCCCGCCAGCCTATGCGGTACCGCGCCGCGCAGCACCTGCCGCATCGCCAGAACATCGCGCCGGGAGCCGGGCGAGAAAAGCGCGCCTAATACATCGGCATCCGGCGCGAGGTCCAATAGCAGCGCTTGCCCCGGCCGCCAATACGAAGAAGCCTGCAACACCGCCGGCCCGCTCAGCCCCCGATGCGTCACCAGCATCTTCTCCCTGAACTTCGCCCCGCATGCCGACGCCACCACTTCCGCAGCCACCCCCGCCAACACTGTCCACCTAGCCTCATCGCCGCCAAGCACCAGCGGAACCAGGGCAGGCCTTGGCTTTACCACCTTCAACCCGAACTGCCGCGCCAACTCGTACCCCAGCCCGGTGGCCCCCATTTTCGGAATCGACAATCCCCCGGTCGCCGCCACCAGCGCCCCGGCCGTGAAATCGCCCGCCGAGCATGTCACCCGAAACCCCTCGCCGCCCCCGCCCTCAACCGTTATTCCGCCCGCATTCAGGACAAGCTCGACACAGCCCTTCGCACACTCCGCCAGCAGCAAATCCAGAATCGCCCGCGCCGACCCGTCGCAGAAGAGTTGCCCCAGCGTCTTTTCATGCCATGCAATCCCATACCGCTCGACCAATTCAACAAAGTGCCGCGGCTGATAAAGCGCCAGCGCCGACTTGGCGAAGTGTGGATTTTCAGAGAGAAAATTCCCCGGCCCGCTGTGCAAATTCGTGAAATTGCACCGCCCGCCGCCCGAAATGAGAATCTTTCGCCCTGGCTGGCCGTTGTGCTCCAGCAGCGCCACCCGCCGCCCGCGCTGCCCGGCCACCGCCGCGCACATAAGCCCCGCCGCCCCCGCCCCCAAAACAATCACATCGAATTGGCGAGGCGCGGAGGGCATGGGGGCACGTTCAGAATAGCCGCATCGTGCAACAGGCAGCCACCGAGCGGCTCAGCGAAAGCTCCTCAGCAGCATTGCATTTTAACTTTCTCAATTTCCAGCGACGGTCCACACGCCTCCGCCGCTTTCGTCAACGGCCCGCACCAGCGCCCATGTCCCGATGAATTTATCCAAAAGCTCCGCCATGCACACAGAATTTCATTCGCGCACCGGATGCATGTCAACTGAAAAACAGCAGAAATTGATTCGGTATGTCGTTCCCCGGATTTCAGGCCGCGAGACGTTCCTGGAACCAGTCACATGACGGGAAACCGTTCCTTCACCAGTTGCAGCGCGTCCTCCTCGGTCGCGATTGCGCCCTCTAACTGCGCATCTTCGACGGCCAGGAGAATCTCCTTGAACGCGGCGCCGGGCTTGTATCCCGCAGCGATCAATTCTCGGCCGGTAATCAGCGGCATGGGTCGTACCGCCTCCTCCGGAATGGCGAAATAGCGGTCCCGCACAAACTCCCAGTTGTCCAGGTTCCCCCTCGCCGCCATGCAATCCATCCGATGCAGCGCCAGGTGCTGGTCAAAGCTCTCCAGGCGGAAAAATCGCTTCAGCGTCGAAGCCTTCATGCGGGTCGCATCCGCAAACCGCATATGGTTTTCGATCAGCGCCAGAATCTGCCGGGTTTCGTCATTCGAGAAGCGGAACCGCCTGCAAATCTCCGCCCCCATGGCCACGCCAACTTCAACGTGTCCGTCAAAACGAATCCGCTCCGGCGCCCGCCGAAAGGTTGGCGGCTTACCCACGTCGTGCAGCAGCGCCCCCCAGGCCAGCGTCAGCGGGCAGCCCGCCTCAAGCTGGCTAAGCAGCAACAATGTATGCACCCAAACATCACCTTCGGGGTGGTACTGCGGTGGCTGCTCCACCCCCTTCATCCGCGCCACTTCCGGCAACACTTCGGCCAGCAGGCCAGTCTGGTCCAGCAGTTCAAAAGCTCGCCGCGCCTGCCCCTCGGTCAGCATTTTGGTCAGTTCGTCCCGCACCCGCTCCCGGCTCACCGCGGCCGTCTTTGCCGCCAACCGGCGCATCGCGGCAGCAGTCCCGGCTTCGAGTTCGAACCCAAACCGCGCCGCAAATCGCACGCCTCTCAGCATGCGCAGGTGGTCTTCTTCAAAGCGCTGCTCCGCCCGCCCGATGGCCCGCACCACCCCCGCGTCAAGGTCCGCAACTCCGCCGACAAAATCGATTACCGCCGACCGGAGGTCGTCTGTGCCGTGCGAAGGGTCCAGCAGCAGTCCATTGATAGTGAAATCCCGCCGCTGCACATCCTCTTCGGCGCTGGTCGTATACCGCACCACATCCGGATGCCGCCCGTCGGAGTACGCGCCATCGGACCGGAAAGTTGCCACTTCGGTCAACACGTGGCTGTCCGCATCGCCTTCCGCCACAAGCACTACCCCAAAGTGTGCCCCAACGGCAAAGGTGCGCGGAAACGACTCCAGGACCACGTCTGGTGTAGCCGAAGTAGCCAAGTCATAGTCCCTTGGCTCTCGGCCCAGCAGCAGGTCGCGCACGCAGCCGCCAGCGAAGTGAGCCTCATATCCTGCTGCCCGCAACTCTCTTGCAATCCTGAGTGCTGCTTCGAATTGGCGCGTAATGGGCAACACCGCTTTCCTCAAGGGTAATTTGTTTGAAACGCGAACATTCGATACCGGTAAACTAAAGAATCATGCCCAACGGTCTGATCCTCGGCATCGAATCCTCGTGCGACGAGACCGCCGCCGCTGTCGTCGAGCGCGGCTCGCGTACTCTTTCTTCGGTTGTGGCCTCGCAGATCGCCACCCACGCGCGCTTTGGCGGAGTCGTCCCCGAACTGGCCAGCCGCGAACATCTCCGCGCCATCGTCCCCGTCGTGCGCGCAGCCGTGGCCCAGGCCAACATCACCCTCGCCGACATCGATGCCATTGCAGTCACCAGCGGTCCCGGCCTTGCTGGAGCGCTCCTGGTCGGCATTACTTACGCCAAAGCCCTTGCCTTCGCCCAGGGCCTCCCTCTCATCGCCGTCAATCATCTTGAAGGCCACATCCACGCCGTCCTCCTGCATGAGCGTGAAGCCGCGCCAACCTCAGATCCGGATGCGCAAGCCCTCGCCCTGGTCGTCTCCGGCGGCCACACCCACCTCTTTCTCTGCCGCCCCGCTCACAACGCGTGGACCTACTCTCTCATCGGCCGTACCCTCGACGACGCCGCCGGCGAAGCCTATGACAAGGTAGCCAAACTCCTCGGCTTCGGTTACCCCGGTGGCCCCTGGATCGACGCGCTTGCCCGTTTCGGCAACCCCCTCGCGGTTCCATTTGCCTTTTCCCATATCAAGACCAAGCTCCACCTTGCAGGCAAGGCGCCAAGAACCAAGGCCGCTCGCACCGCCCCCATCGCGAATCTGGACCCTCGGTTTCTCTTCTCGTTTTCGGGAATCAAAACCGCCGTCCTGCGATATGTGGAACTCCATAACCTCCGCCCCGAAGCCCTGGCTCGCGCCGCACGTCTCTTTCCGCCAAAAATCCGGAATTGTGAACCGAGCGCCTCGGAATCGCAGTATAAGGCCCTTCCTCCAACGCCGCCCAACACCAAAGAGGCAGCTCTCGCACTCTGCCCGCAGCCTGTCCTCGATCTCATCGCCAGCTTCCAGCACGCAGTGGTTGGCGACCTTATGAAGAAGACCTTTGCCGCTGCCGAATCCCTCGGCGCTACCCGCATCCTCATCACCGGCGGAGTAGCAGCCAACCGAGAACTCCGGGCGCGCTTCGCCGCGGAAGCCCAGCGCCGCTGCCTGCGCGTTGCCTTCCCCACTTTCGCCCTGTCAACTGACAACGCCGCCATGATCGCCGCCGCTGCGTGGCCTCGCTTTCAAGCGGGAGAATTCGCGGCAAATGATCTCTCCGCCGACCCGTCGCTCGCGCTGGGAAGGTAAGTCAGAGCGCTTCTTCGAGTTCTGCCCAAAGCAGAGCAATGATTGGTCGTTGGATTCGTTGCCGCCTGGGTGGATAATTGGGCAATGCAATCGAACACGAAAATAATCCCGCTGCTATTCTTGGGAGCCTCAATGTTTACTCACGGACAAGAGCCTGCAACTCCCATGGCAGTAGTGCATCCTGACGCCATCCAGTCCTATTTGCAGCCGCTGGTAAACGATCACACGTTAGCCGGTGCTGTGACTCTTGTAGCGACCAGGGATCGTACGGTGTATCTGAGGCCGATCGGCTTTCGCGACTTCTCGGCAAAAACTCCAATGCCGGCGGACGCCCTTTTCTGGATTGCATCGACATCAAAACCGATGACTGCCACCGCGCTGATGATTCTCGTGGACGAAGGCAAGGTGAGTCTCGATGACCCAGTGGAAAAGTATCTCCCGGAGTTCAAAGGGCAGAAGGTACGGCAGTCTCATGCCGGCAGTGCAAATGCGCCGCACGAACCGGTAGACTCGGCGAAGCCGATACAATTGGTCGCGGCAAATCATCCCATTCGTGTACGGGAAATTCTGAGTCATACAAGCGGTCTGCCTTTCCGGTCCGCGGCTCAGCCGGGGGCACTTGATCTTTTGCCGTTGAAAGACGCGGTGCGCACCTTCGCTGCGGAGCCTTTGAACTTCCAACCCGGCACGGACTACGCGTATTCCAACGAAGGCTTGAATACCGCGGCGCGAATCATTGAAGTCGTCAGCGGAATGCCCTATGAGCAGTTCATGCAGGAGCGGCTTTTCAATCCACTTAATATGAAAGAGACGACGTTCTGGCCCACAGGCGAGCAGCTCCATCGACTTGCGAAGACTTACAAACTGGATGAGCTAACCAAGGATATGGTAGAAGTGCCAATTAACCAGTTGACTTATCCACTCGACGACAAGCTTCGCCGGTATCCCATGCCGGCCGGCGGCTTGTTCTCTACCGCTGAAGATGTTTCGAAGTTCTGCCGGATGATCTTGAATGGAGGGACACTGAACGGCAAGCGGCTTATTTCCGCCAAATCGCTCGCTGAAATGACCAGCAGGCAGAACGGCGGCCTTGGCGGAAAGAGTTATGGCCTGGGCTGGTCTGTTTCGAATGACGGCTTTGGCCACGGCGGCGCATTCAAGAATGAAATGAACATCGACCCGGCACATGGGCTGATATGGATCTTTATGGTTCAACAGGATGGGCCTTGGGGTACTTCCGAGGGAGATGCCATTTCCCCTACTCTGGAGCGGTTTGCGCGTGCCTTGGTTGTTTCGCAATAGTTCCCGGTGACTACGCCAACGATTGGGAGGAGCGATGGAATACGCAAGGCTAGGCAAGACCGGGCTTAAAGTCTCGCGCATCTGTCTCGGGTGCATGACTTATGGAGTGCCGCGTGCCGGCAAACTGAAGCCCGGCAGCCATGCATGGACTCTGAGTGAAGAAGAGAGTCAGGCATTTTTCCGCCAGGCTCTCGATCTCGGAATCAATTTCTTCGACACCGCAAATATCTATGCCGGCGGCGTAAGCGAAGAGGTACTTGGCCGATTTCTGAAAACCCATACCCGTCGTGAAGCAGTCGTGATTGCAACCAAAGTTCATGGTGTCATGCGGGACGAACCCAACGGATCTGGCCTTTCCCGCAAATCCATTTTTTACGAGATCGATCAGAGCCTTCGCCGGTTGCAGACGGACTATGTAGACCTCTACCAGATTCATCGACTGGACCACGAAACACCGATCGAAGAAACGCTGGAGGCGCTTCACGACCTGGTGAAGGAGGGCAAAGTGCGCTATATAGGGGCTTCTTCCATGTATGCCTGGCAGTTTGCCAAGGCGCTCTATTCAGCCGACCTGCACGGGTGGACCCGCTTCGTCTCCATGCAGAATCACTACAACCTTCTCTATCGCGAAGAAGAGCGTGAAATGTTGGGGCTTTGCCAGGCGGAGGACATCGCGGTGCTTCCCTGGAGTCCGTTGGCGCGAGGCCGTCTCACTCGCCCGTGGAAGAGCGAAGCAACGAAGCGGTTCGAGACGGATCAGTTTGGAAAGAGTATGTACTCCCAAACTGAAGCGGCGGACCGTCCCGTGATCGACCGGCTGAGCCAACTGGCGGAACGGCGTGGCGAACCGCTTGCGCAGGTTGCTCTGGCGTGGCTGCTTGGCAAACCGGCCGTCGTCTCGCCTATCGTTGGCGCAAACAAGCCACACCATCTCGAAGACGCCAATGCTGCTCTATCGTTGTTGCTTACGCCGGATGAGATTGCAATGCTTGAAGCACCATATGCTCCTCATCCGGTTTTAGGCTTTTCGTAAACTCGAACCAATAACTTCGAGTCATTCCCAACGATCGACCTCGTCTGCTCATGCCGCGCGTGCGGCCTTCTTCTTTAGGCGCTTGATTTTGGCCCAGCGCTTCCTCTGCGCGGTTGCAATGGCTTCCCGAGCTTCGGCACTCACTACACGCTTGGTCAGCGTTTTGGTAGTTGCCTTTTTGGCGACCTTCGGGCTTGCTCCATCGGAAGCGGCTAGAGCCCGGGCACGAACTAGCAGGGCAATTGCAGCATCTATTTCCTTGACAATATTACCTTTTGGTTTGCGAACGGTCAGTCCCTTTGCCATGGTATTTATATCTCCTCATTGGTTGAGCACTCTTAGAATACCAGTATCAACCCAAAACTTTGCACGATCGAATGCAATTTCCTTTGCCAGCGATAATCGTCAACGCGCGTCCCGTCACTTTGGCTCCGTACAGCTTTGCTAAGGGCGCAACCGGTGTAGAATACCCCCGTCACACATAAAGCATTTTTGCGGGGCATGCGAAAGAAGAGAACACGTTGTTCCAATATACGCAGTGCTCGGCGTCATTGCGGTCAATAGCGCACGAAGAAGGTGGTCCATCGTGATACGCAGGCAAGTGGTTCTCATCGCAGTTACCGTGTGGTTGTTGTTTGCGGCAGCCGTTTCGTTTGCAACAGAAACGTCCGGAGTAAGGATTTGGGAGACGAAGATTGTCATCCCCACTTACTTGGCCGGGGAGCCGGAACCGAACCCGATGTTCTTTTTCGGACGTGAATCCCAGGGCTCACTGGGGCCGGTTTACCCCTATCCGATGTACGACAGCCTGACTGGCAAGAAAGCCGAGAAGACCTACACCATTGTCTATCTTGAAAACGAGTACATCCGAATTGGAGTCTTGCCCGAAGTTGGCGGCCGCATTTTTGAAGGCGTCGACAAGACCAATGGTTACAACTTTATTTACCGGCAACATGTCATCAAGCCGGCTTTGATTGGCCTGCTGGGTGCGTGGATCTCAGGTGGCCTCGAATGGAACATTCCCTTTCATCACCGCGCCAGTACATTTCTTCCGGTGCAATACAGGTTGGAGGAAAATGCCGACGGCAGCAAGACAATCTGGGTGGGCGAGTTGGAAGTGCGCCAGCGCACGCGTTGGGCGGTAGGGTACACCTTGCGGCCCGGTAAGTCGGTCCTTGAGGCCTCGGTGCGGATTCTAAACCGCACGCCGGAAGTGAACACCATGCTTTGTTTCGCCAACCTCGCGGTCCACGCAAACGACAATTACCAGGTAATCTTCCCGCCCAGTACGCAGTTCGGAGTCTTCCACGCCAAGCGCGAGTTTACAAACTGGCCGATTTCACATTCAATCTATAACGGCGCGGATTTCACCAAGGGGGTAGACATAAGTTGGTATAAGAACCATACGTCGGCGAATTCTGTTTTTGCGTGGAACTATCAGGATGACTTCTTTGCAGGCTATGATCACGGCAAAGATGCCGGAACCATGAGCGTATCGGACCACAACATCGTCCCTGGGAAGAAATTCTGGACCTGGGGCAATGGTCCCAGCGGCAAGCGATGGGACGCTACCCTTACAGATGACGACGGTCCATATATAGAACTCATGACCGGGGCCTACTCAGATAATCAGCCCGACTACAGTTGGCTTCAGCCATACGAGACCCGGTCGTTCAGCATGAACTGGTATCCGTTCAGGGATATTGGCGGTGTCAAGGAAGCCAACCTGGATGCCGCCGCGAACCTTGAGGTCAGCAACGGATTTGCCAAAATCGGCTTTTACACCACCTCGGCCCATGCAGCGGCTCGCGTATTGGTCAAAGCCGGGAACAAAGTGCTGTTTGAAGAGAAAATCTCCATCAACCCCGCCAAGCCCTACGTGAAGCAAGTCAATGTGCCTGCAGGCATCGACGAACATGACGTGGTTGCCTCACTCTGGGATGGTGACAGGGAACTGGTATCTTACAGCCCTATCCATCTGACGCCTCAGGCGATGCCGCCGGCAGTTACTCCGCCCGCCGCGCCGCAGGACGTCAAGACCAACGAGGAGCTTTATCTTATTGGGCTGCGCGCGTGGCAGTTTCACGACCCCAACGTGGATCCTCTCCGCTATTTTCACGAGGCATTGCGCCGCGACGCCGGAGACACCCGTGTCAACACGGTTCTGGGAATTATGGCCTTCAACAAGGCGCGTTATGGCGAGGCCGAGAAGTATCTGCGCAAGGCGCTGGAGCGTGCCACCGATCGTTACACTGCGCCCGAAGATGCCGAGCCGATCTATTACCTTGGCGCGACCCTCAAGGCTGAAAGCAAATTCGACGAAGCATATACGTGGTTCTATAAGTCCACCTGGAGCCAGGCCTGGAAGGCGGCAAGCTACTATTCACTGGCGCAGATTGCAACATCGCGCGGCGATATGAACACTGCGCTTGAGCTTGTGAATCGGTCGATCGATTCCAACGCACTGAACATCCGCGCCCAGAATCTGAAAGCAGCAGTGCTGCGGCATCTGGGCCGCAAACAGGTGGCATTGGCGTTGCTGGCCTCGGCCTCGCATTCGGCGGATCCGTTGGATGTTAGAGCCATGGCCGAGACTTACCTGGCCTCCGGGGACGAGGTGTCCGCCCAACGGCTGGCTTCTTCGATGAACGCTTTTCCAGCGACCACTCAAGAGACTGCCGCCGAATACATGAATGAGGGTCTCTGGCAGGACGGCATCGACGTGCTTCTGCCTTCGACTGCCGCAGTACCGGAAAAATCCCGCATCCATCCCATGACTTTTTACTATCTCGCCTATTTCGCGGATAAGTTAGGTCAAGCGCAGAAGGCCTCAGAGTATTACCAGCAAGCCATGTCTATGCCGGCCGATTACGTCTTTCCGTTCCAGTGCGAAGCCATTGAAGTGCTAAGGCATGCTATCGAGATCAACCCTCGCGATGCACGAGCGCCTTATTACCTGGGCAATGTCTTATACGACTGGCAACCGGAAGAAGCTATCCGAATGTGGGAGCAATCAGTCGCTCTCGATCCTTCATTCGCAGTCGTACATCGCAACCTGGCAATAGCTTACATGCATCGGGAATCGGGTAGCGAGATCAATAAAGCCATTGCTGAACTGGAACAGGCTGTCCAACTTGAACACAAGTTCGCGCTACATTTTGCCGAATTGGACGAACTCTACGAGCAGGCCGGCACGCCGCTCGACAAACGCCTCAATCTGCTCCAAAAGAATGCTCCCACAGTTGCGCGCCGGGATGACGCAATCAACCGTCAACTCGCGTTGCAGATTGCCGTTGGCAACGTGGACGAAGCCATCCAGACCATGACAGCGCACACGTTCGCAGTTGCCGAAGGTGAGAATCTCAACGTGGCGGATCATTGGACCGATGCACATATACTGCGCGCCCAAACAGAAATCCAGAACAATCACTTCAAAAGGGCATTGGTGGATCTGGAATCCGCCGCAAAAATCCCGCCGAACCTCCCGGTGAGCTTCGAGTTTGGCCGCGCCAACACCCGTAAGTCTGAAATCGCATATTGGACCGGCGTCGTCCATCAAGGGTCCGGAGACACGCAGGGAGCTATCGAGTGCTGGAAAGAAGCTGTCGCTTCGTTCGAGTCTGGCAAAGGAAGTGACGCGACTCAGTCAGGTGAGGTTCCAGTTGCCGGCGGCGTTCAAAGTTACTATCAGGGTCTCGCATATCAGAAACTAGGCCAGGAGGAGAAGTCTCAGAAGCTATTCCGGGAGCTGGTGCAATTCGGACAGAGCGAGTTGAAACAGCCCGCGATGCAAACCAGTCAACCTGGAAGGCGTGCAGAAGCCGAAGTCTCGCCGCGGCTCCGTGCTGCTTACGCACATTATCTGGCTGGTCTGGGATATCTTGGCCTGAACAACAATGCCGCGGCCAAAGCCGAACTCAATCAGGCAGTCGAGATGAGCCCTGACCTCTCGCGAGCCAAAACTGCATTGGTTTCCCTTCAATAGGACCCCGTGGACCATGTATAGCAAAAAAGTGAGTTGGGATTTCCCGAGATTTCAGAATTATGAGTCGATGCGCCTGTCCGTCTTCGGCTCACAATCTATAGAATGGATTCCACAACCATGAAATTACGCGCGCTCCTCTATCTCGCCGTTGCATGCATTTTCTCGACCCCTTTCATCGGGACCGCCCAGCAAACACCAGCCACCGGCCATACCTTCCGTGCCGATGGCGACCATTTCACCCTTGACGGGAAGCCCTTCCGCGTTCTCGCCGGTGAAATGCACTATGCGCGAGTTCCGCGTGCCTATTGGCGCGATCGTCTGCGCATGGCCAAGGCAATGGGACTGAATACGATCACCACCTATGTCTTCTGGAACGTGCATGAGCCGCAGCCGGGTGTTTACGATTTCTCCGGCAACAACGACATTGCCGAGTTCGTCCGCGAAGCACAGCAGGAAGGTCTTTATGTCAATCTGCGCCCGGGTCCCTACAGTTGCGCGGAATGGGATTTTGGCGGCTATCCTGCATGGCTGCTGAAGGACCATTCCACGGTCGTACGCAGTTCCGATCCCAAGTTCATTGAGGCAGCCTCGCGCTGGATGCACCGCCTTGGCCGGGAACTCGCGCCTCTTCAGATCGGCAGCGGCGGTCCGATCATCATGGTCCAGATCGAAAATGAATACGGCAGCTTCGGTAATGACCACCATTATCTTGGCCAAATTCGCCAAATTATCGAAGACAGCGGCTTCCGAGAAGCTCAACTCTATACCGCGGACGGTGCAGAAGAGATTCCCGCCGGCTCGTTCTCCGATCTTCCAGCCGCCATCAATTTCGGCACTGGAGGTGCGAAGGATTCATTCGATGCACTTTTGAAAGCGCGGCCTTCGCAGCCGCATATGTCAGGTGAATACTGGGATGGATGGTTCGATCACTGGGGCGCAAAGCATGAATCCCGCGACGAAAAGCAACAGATCGATGAGTTCCGTTGGATCGTAGAGCAGGGCTATTCCGTGAGCGTTTACATGTTTCATGGCGGCACCAGCTTTGGATGGATGAGTGGAGCAAACTCGGATCACGAAGGCTATCAGCCTGACGTCACCAGTTACGACTATCAGGCCACACTCGATGAGAGTGGTCGCCCGACACCCAAGTACCTGGCCTTCCGCGAAATCATCGCCAAAGCTACTGGAGTTACTCCGCAACCCATCCCGCCTTCGCCCGCCGCCATCGCAGTGGCGTCCTTCAAACTCGCCGGATCACGCTCGCTTTGGAAGTCTCTTCCCGCCCCGGTTGAATCCACGCAGCCACTCACAATGGAGGACATTGGCCAGAACTATGGCTACATTCTCTACCGCACAACCATGAAGACGGCCGGCGACGGAGATCTGACTCTCGATCAGCTTCACAGTTACGCCCGTGTCTATCTCGACGGCGCACTGGTGGGCGTTCTAGATCGCCGCATCTCGAAGAACTCATTGCCGCTGCATGTTCAGCACGCCGGCCAGAAACTCGACATACTTGTCGAAAATTCGGGGCGCGTAAACTTCTCCATCGTGCTGCGCGGCGAGCGGACCGGAATTACGCAGCGCGTGTTGTGGCAAGGCGAACCTGTGAAGGACTGGTTGATTTATCCGCTGCCCATGCAAACTCCCGACCAACTCGTGTTTGGCAGTCAAACATGCACTGGCCCGTGTTTCTATAAGGGACACTTCCAAGTCGCGCATGCCGGTGACACGTTCCTCGACGTTCGATCACTCGGCAAGGGCGCCGTCTGGATCAATGGTCACGCTCTTGGCCGGTTCTGGGATATTGGGCCGCAGCAGACACTTTATGTCCCCGGGGTCTGGCTTAAGGATGGAGACAACCAGGTTGTTGTCTTCGACGTGAAAGGAAGAGGCGCCATTGCGTTGGCAGGTCTCGACCACCCGCTTCTCGATGGCCCTGTCAAGGCGGAATAGAAACGCCGGTGTGATGTCCTTACGCTCGGTTCGATGCGATTGGGCATTCTTGTAAACTCTATTGCTATGGGAGAATCTACAGAAAACATTGTCAGGACCTCCGACCCGGAATGGCTCCGCACGCTCGCGAAGCTGTATCGGGCTCGAATCGCCGGCATGCTAGTCGATGACGCCGGGCTGGGTGTCGACCCATCGCAGCAGACGCTTTTACAAATGGCGAGACACTCCGGCTTGTCGAGGCGGGAAACCGCCGGACTATGCGTCGCCCTTGGGATGAGTGGCGCCGGCGTGACCATGATCGTCCTTGCGGTGCTGGATCCGGAACCCACAAGCAAGCTTGGATTACTGGTGGGAGGAGGCGCAGTATGTTTGCTTGGTGGAGGGTTCTCCGCGATTCGCATTCTGACGAATCACAAGCCGCCAAATATCAAGGTTACTCCGCGCGGCATAGAAATATCATGGATGTAGTTTGGTGGTTTGCCGATGAATGAAATAAGGGGATCTGAATAAACAGGCCCCCTCAAATTCACTGACTTGGTAAGTTGACCCTTCTCAAAGGCCCTTTCCGCGTACTTTCTGGTGCTGTCGTTCGTTTTCCCCCTGGCGGGCGGCTTTAATGGAACCCCGGCACGTATCGGTTTGTCAAGCCCGAAAGCAATCGCCTGTTGCGGCGAGCGCGCGCCATGTTTCCCTTCGCGCACATGTTCGACTCTTCATGTACAAACACACCCGCCGCCGTTGACGGCGACTTGCCTTCCCTTAGATCTTCCTTCGCGCGTCTTGTCGCGGATTTGTCTGGCATTGTGATCATCCCTCCGGCATGGTTATCGATATTGTTGCCAACACTCTAGGCCTTATCGGATGCAGATCATCCCAAAAACGATGACTGCAAGATCGATCAGCGCCCCGGGGGTGAATAGAAATTTTACTCGATGTTCGGTTCTTCCAACCGGATGGGAGGCAAGATCGGCTCTAGTCCAAGAATGGCGACCCATCGGAGCTTAGCGCACTCCGCAACTCCAAAACTCGCACCGCTACATCAAAATTGGGGATTCAACCGATGGACAATTTAACTTATTGATAAATATGGTAGGCACGACTGGACTCGAACCAGCGACCTCTTCCGTGTCAAGGCCTCTATTTCAAGTACTTTCAACAACTTACAAGCCGCTGGAGACTGCCAAAGCACGCG
>PLZC01000307.1 GCA_003151985.1 Acidobacteriaceae bacterium | reverse complement strand
TAGCCCCCGAGGGAATGCTTTCGGGGGCCATTTCTCACCGGGATTCATGCATTTGCTTCATCCCCGGCTCGTAACGGGGGACCACTTCATTCGTGCCAATAAAGCCTATAAAATCAATGGGCTTTAGCCCTTGCGATTTGCCGGGTGCCCGAGTTGCGTATACTCGTTCCAAACAACCGAGGAACTTCTTCACTCCCGAAAGGGAAGGAAATCGGCTGCGCGCCCCGCCTCTGAGAGAGCTGCCAAATGGGGCGCTGGGGCCTGCAAATAGAAAGTTCAAAAACCAATGCCCAGCCGCACGGTTTCGCTCATTCGCTTTCTCCCCGTCGCCGCCGCGCTATCCGCTTTACTCATTTCCTCACCTTCCGCACTCCTGAGCCAGGCCACCGACAAAACCCTCGCCGAAGATCAATCCTAACTCCGGCTGAATGTGAACGGCGACCTGGTGCTTGTCCCGGTGGTGGTGCGTGGCGCCGGGTGCCCCATCCTTGCGCCTCTTCTCTGGCGCAAGGGTGGGTGGCCAAAGACTTCCACCAATATCATTACGCCGGAGCAAATCTGGGGCTCTCCAGGCTGCGGAAAAACTCAATCCGGAACTCCCGCATAAAGCCAATAGAATCAATGTTTCATTTGCCTACAATGTTGATTTTAAGCAACTTGTAAATTCGCGACTTTTCGCAGCTTTTGAGCCGAAATAGGACGTTATTCGGGACTTTTTCCCTGAATCAAGCGTTTTTCCCAGCCTCCTCAGCCCCAGCAGGACGTTTTTTGGATCTCGTGGACGCATACCCACACCCATTGCCCCGCCACAACCCAAGGCTGCCCATTCTTCGCTTTTTCCTGGCGAAGGGTGGCTGGCCCTGGACCTCGGATCGACCCGCCATTTTCCCCTCTACCCGTTGCAGAGAATTAGAACCATTTGGCGCACACTATTCATAAGAGGGTTCCAGAATGACCAAAACACGCTCGGCGGAACCAGGCTTGTTCGAATCCACCCCCGCCCCGGCGCCCTCTCAAAGGCNNGACAAGGAATCAGTAACTTGTAAATTCTACATACTAACTGATCAGTAAACAAGACCCCCGAGTTTCAGCCCATTTTGAGCCAAAAATACTGCATTTTTGCCAGAAAACATCGCCTCTTGCCCTAATTCTTCAAGATTCAAATGCTCGCAGCACCCGCCCGTCTGCGCTCCAACTGAACTGCCTTGGGCGACGCCGCCTGCTCTTCAAAAACGATCAGCGTGTTTTCCGTGCTCAACCAACTCTTCGGCAGATGATAGAACTGCTGCGTCGGCAGGTTGTCCGGGCCGGGGCTCACTACCAGCCAATGGCGGCCAACGCCATGCCCATTCAGGAAGAGCATTCCCTTGCCCAGGCCGGCGGCGTTGAGCCGATAGTCGGCGTCTGCAGCAAGCGTCCCCGCGCTGAGTTGAAACTCGGTTTTGTACCAGCAGAGAGGCTTTGGAGCGCCAAGGGTTGACCATTGAATGGATGAGGCTTGCTTCACCAAGCCTATTGTTTCGCCGGCCAGGAACGGGATCATGTCCCAGTCGTTCAATTGCGCGCCGTTCAGCAAAACGCCTTCCCAAATACCCTTGCGCTCGAAGTTCATGGGGCTGGCGATTTGCCAGTCGCCTTTGATCATGCCAAGGGCGGTGGCAAGGATATCGAGCCGATGCGTGCCCACGACGACATCGCTGAGGTTGAATTCGTGCCGGTATCCATCCGTGCTGCGGGACTCGAGCGAATTCGCATTGATGCGCGGATGAGCCGGATCTTCCGGCGTGATGGGGCCGCGATCTTCTTTGAGCGGGGCCGTTGTTTGTGCGGCAAGTTTGCCATCAAGGTAGATGTAGAAGAAATCGCCGCCATAGGGAATCAGAAGCTCCTGCGGCCCTGCTGTTTTGACGTCGATCTTCGTGCTGTACCAGCAATAGTCGGTGTGGTCCTTTGTGAGCAGAAGCTGCTCGACCGGCTGTGATGAGTGGACAGCTTTTTGCGCGCGGCTGGGCGGCATCGGCTCGCTCCACGCGTGCCACTGGAGCGGTGCGGAATGGATCGGTTCCCATGCCGGCGCTTTCCACGCGGCTTGGGTCTCCACAAGATCGCCTTGCGTGTCAAATATGGTTTTGCCTTCCGGCCCGACAATCTTCGCGCTCTTTGCGTGCGGGTCTGGGCCATTCAAAGCGCCCGGCTCGTAGTCCAGCGTCAATACGACTTCGCGCCCGTTTAGATTCCAGGCGAAGCGCTGCGCACCGGCGGGCGTAACGGTCGAAGAGACCTTTCCCTCAAGGAACCATGCTTCGCAAGTTTGTATCGCCTTGTGCAGGCGGCCGAGATAGACGCCTTTCAGAGTGGGCCGGCCATATTCGTCCAAGGCTGTCCTGAAATCGTAGCTGGTGGTTTGCAGGTACATGCTGTTCCGGCCGAAGTTGGTGCCGCCATGCCACATGTAGTAGTTCCATCCGGCGCCGCCGTTGGCCAGGAAGGTGAGAATCGCCAGAGCCATTGAACGGGGATCACGCCCCCAAAGAGGTCTCCACTCCTTTGTGTTGTCGACAACGCCGGTTTCGCGCTTCACGCCCCAGGTGTCATACCAACTCGGATATAACTCCGTCCAAAGGAGCGGATCACGATCGTTTTTGGAGCGGAACTCCTCGATTCGCTTTGCCGTGATCTCGAATCCGTTGACTGTCGAGATGGGCCCGCCGGCTGCGCCTTCGCACATGGTTGTGGGCACATCCGCAAACCCAACCTGCTTGGCAAGATGAGCCATCCATCGAAGGTATTCCTGCCCTTGCGGGCCATAGCGCTTGGCCACATTCGCGTACTCGTTCTCGACTTGTATAAGCGCAACCGGACCTCCGCGCGTGGCGAGGTGCGGGTTCACTTCATTTGCCAGCCGTTCAAAGTACTTCTCAACCCGCGCCAGGTAGGGCGGGCTCATGGTGCGGATCGTAATATTCGGCTCATCCCGCAAATAAGGCGGGTATCCTCCATAGTTCCATTCGGCGCAACAGTATGGTCCAACGCGAAGAAACACGTAAATCTCGCGGGCCTTGCAGAGCTCGAGGAAGTGTCCCAGGTCTCTTTCGCCGGCGAAGTCGTACACATCCCGCTCGGGTTCATGGAGGTTCCAAAAGACGTAGGTTGCTATGCAATTCAGTCCCAGCGCCTTGCTTCGATCCAGGAGAGCGGGCCACATCGCGCGTGTCGAGCGAGCATAATGCAGCTCCCCGGAGATAAGCAGCTTTCGTTTGCCATTGAAGAGGAATGAGTGCGGATCGAAAGAGACGGCTGCGGACTGGTCCCCCGGCGTGTCGCTTGCCAGGACAGGCTGCGCCCATAAGTTCCGTCCTCCCAGGATGGCCGCTCCGGCCCCTTTGAGAAAATCCCGGCGTGCAAAATTGTACTTGCCAAGTCTCATTGCAAATGTCCCCTCTTCTCCCAGGTTCTCTCGTCGCTCGCCCTGCATTAAGAGCCAGGATGGCCAGGAGACCGCACTTTTCGGGATGGTCCATCCTATCAAATAGGAGGTGGCGAAGCTGTCAGGCGGCCGATGACCTTCGTCCGGCAACGGTAACAACGATGCCGAGGGAAGCCAGTACGCTGAACAGTGCGAAGAGGAAGACGCTCGCGTAGCCGAAGGCACCGATGACCGCGCCGGCCAACGGCCCGGTAAGAAAGAAAGAGACGTCGGCAAAGGCGGTGAAGACGCCGAGTGCCGTGCCTCGATTCTGCTCGGGAACACGCTTCACTGCTTCTACACCGAGCGCTGGAAAGACGAGGGAAAAACCGAAGCCGGCAAGGGCGGCGGCGGCAAAAGCCATCCTGGGCGAGGGTGCGAGCCACAGCAGCAAGATCCCAAGCGATTCAACCATAAGGCAGGTGATGACCACCGGGAGCCCTCCGAACCGGTTGATGACCTGGATGAACAGAAGGCGCGCCACGATGAAAGCCACGCCGAAGGCGGTGAGACACAAGGCGGCTCCGCTCCAATGGCGGCTGGCATAGTAGAGCGTGACAAAGGTAGCCAACGTACTATAGCCCACTCCGCCCAGCGCCAAAGCCATCCCGGCCGGGGCAACCCGGATGATTACGTTTCGGAAAGGCAGGTGCTCGCCGGGAGAAACCGGAACAGCGCTTTTGCGGGCCGCGAGAACGAAGCTGACCGCGCCAACCAGGATGGTCACGAGGCCAATGGAGGCAAGGCCAAACCGTTGATCGAGCAAAACCCCCAGTGGGGCGCCCACTGCTGTGGCTCCAAAGGTGCAGATTCCGTTAAAAGAGATGATTTTGGCGGTGTGCCAGGGGCCTGCGCTGGTGATGCCCCAGAGCGTGGCGCCTGTCGAGCCCAGGCTCTCGCCGATGCCCAAAATCAATCGGCTCAGGATGAGGCTGACAATGCTGAGCCAGGGAATGCTGTGAAGGGCGGCGGCTGCCACAAGCAGCGCGCCGCTCGCCGTGCAAGCGGTCATTCCCCACAACACGGAGATCTTTGCGCCGGTATGGTCGGAGATGCGCCCCGCCCATGGCCGGCTGAGCAGGGTGGCGATGTACTGGACGCTGATCACCAGTCCAGCCAGCGCCGCGCTGTAGCCCATACGCAGATGGACATATCCCGGCAGCACGGCCAGCGGCAACCCGATGGAGAGGTAACAAATAAAAGTGAAATAGACGAAGCCGATGATGTGCCATGTACCGCCGTTACCGGCGGGGCGAGGTGGAGTCGAAACGCCGGCAGGGGCGGGTTTTGGCATGTTCGAGGGAACAGCTGCAAATGAGAGCGGTCTGCTTCCAGTATATCGAAGGCAAAATTAGACAGGTCCAGCTGAATCGAGCCCGCGACAACGAGCAGGCTCTAAACTGAATCCATGCCGGGTTTTCATGTGGAACATTTCGGCTGCAGGGCTGCCCGCGCGGATGGCGAGGCGGTAAGCCACCGTTTGCGCGCAGCCGGGCTCGCTGAGCAGGTTCCCTCGGCTGCCGATGTGGTTGTGGTCAATACCTGCAGCGTGACGGCGGAAGCTGATCGGGCAGCGCGCGCTTTTATCCGTCGCGCGCACCGGTTGAATCCCGAGGCGCGCATCGTGGTAACCGGTTGCTATGCCCAGCGCGCGCCTGCGGAGTTGGCCGGACTGGCCGGAGTGGCCGCGGTGGTGGGCAACAGCCACAAGGCGTTGGCGCCGGAGATCATTTTGGGAGCGGTTCGGGGCGGGGTTGGCGCTATTGCGCCGCCGGAACTGGTCAGCGTGCAGGCGCTCGTGACCGGAAACGGCGGGCCGCGCCAGGCTCCGATCTGGGTGGACGACCGGTTTGCTCACTCCTTCATGGAGGAGTCGCAACTTGCGCCGGGGGCGCAGACCCGGCCGAATCTCAAAATTCAGGAAGGCTGCGGGAATCGATGCACGTTTTGCGTCATTCCCCAAACGCGCGGCTCCTCGCGGAGTTTGCCGGCCGAAGCTGTCATGCGGCAGGTCGAGGGGTTTGCCGCGGCCGGGGGCAACGAACTGGTGCTGTCCGGGATCAACCTGGGTCGATGGGGTTGGGACTTGCCTTTTTCGGCGGATGGGTCGAACAGAAGGCAACGGCCAACCCTGGCAGCCCTGGTGCGGCGGATTTTCGACGAAACGGCGCTGCCGCGGCTCCGTCTCAGCTCGATTGAGCCGATGGACTGGAACGCCGAGCTGATAGGGCTGATGGGGGAGTTCGGCGGAACGCGCCTGGCGCGTCATGCGCATCTGCCCTTGCAGTCGGGTTCAGACGCTGTTTTACGGCGAATGCACCGCCGCTATCGCCCATGGCATTACGCGGAAAAGGTACAGGCCCTGCTAAAGGCGGCAGGAGAGGAACTGACTCTTGGCGCTGATGTCATGGTGGGCTTTCCCGGCGAGACAGACGCCGAATTTGAGGAGACCGCGGCCCTGATCCGGGCGCTGCCGTTCGGTTATCTGCACCTGTTCCCTTTTTCGCCTCGGCCGGGAACGCCGGGTTGGTCGCTGCACGCCGAGCGGCCAGTGAGAGCAGCCGTTGTCGATGAGAGAATGAAGTTGCTCCGCACCCTGGCCGCGCAAAAAAGCGAAACGCACCGAAAGCGGTTTGTCGGCCGGGATCTGGAGGTCGTCACGCTTCACACCCCAGCGGAGTTGGCCGCGCGCGGAAAGACCGCCGCGTTGTCTGAAAACTTCCTGCCTATAGAGATCGCAGGCCAACTCCCCGCCAACCGGCTGGTGCGGGTGCGCGTAACCGGTGAGACCTCAGCGGGAACGCTGCTGGGGGCGGCAGAAAATGCGGATGGCCCCGTTTCCGGTTCAAGCCCTTCCTAAACAGGGCGTTGAACGAGACCGAGCCAATGCTATACTCAGTGTGCGTCCGTGTGCCCGCGGCGAGTCCGGAAAACCCCGGAGGCGGCCCGAGACGACTTTTGGAGGAGCACCATCGCACTCGACAAACGTTCGGCAAAGTCCTTTATCCGCATCAACGAGAAAATTCGTGCACGCGAAATACGCGTAATCGACGAAAACAGTGAGCAGCTCGGCATCATGGTGCCCTTTGAGGCGCTGAAAATTGCACGAGAAAGGGGCCTCGATTTAGTTGAGGTTTCACCCAGCGCAGTTCCCCCGGTCTGCCGCATCCAGGACTACGGACGCTTCCTCTATGAGAAAGAAAAGAGCGATCGCGCGGCCAAGAAAAAGCAGAAGGTTATTGTGGTCAAAGAGGTCAAGTTCTCCGTGACCGTGGACGAGCACGACTACCAGACCAAGAAAAATCAGGCGGTCAAGTTTCTTGCCGGTGGTGACAAGGTGAAGGCCAGCCTACGCTTCCGCGGCCGCCAGATGGCCCATCGCGATCTGGGCTACAACATCATCAACCGCCTCATCCAGGACATCGGCGATGCCGGTATTGTGGAGTTCATGCCACGCATGGAAGGCACCATTCTGCATGCGATCCTGGCGCCGTCGAAGAAGCAGGAGGCTCCCAAGCCCAAGCCGCCTGCTCCCCCGCAGCAGGCCGCAGCCGCGCCGCGCCCGTCGGTTCCCCAGGCGCAGTAAGCAGGCTTCCGCAACCGCTACGCTCCAAGGCCGCCCGTAATGGGCGGCCTTTTTCTATCGCCCAAAGCATAGAAAAGGTGCGTGAAATGCGAACGATGACCCAGAGGCAAATGGCTCTGCTCTCCCAGGTCTCAGAATCGAGACCTGGCTCACCCTGCGTTTTGTGGCTTTTCAGGTGTTTTTGCTGGCGAATCTTACGTTTTTAAGCTGGCCACTTAGTCCAGGCAAGTGGGGCGGCGACCATCTCCAATCGCCATCTGGTTCGGGCGCAAATCCGAAGATGGTGCGTACGATGACTTCTGCAAAAGCGCCAGAGCAACTTTCGAAATAATCCTGGCCAAACGATACGGCCTTGCGCGTTGGGAACTGTCCGGCCGCGACATAGTGCGCCTGTCCAAACGCGCCTTCTCGAGTCGCAGGCTCCAAGCTTCTCAGCCGGGCTAAAGCTTCACTTTCCCGTCCAGCGCGGAAAAACGCCTCGATCGTCAAGGCCGGCCATGCATCGTAAGAGCCTGTCGATCCGTGGTCCGCACGAGTTGCCGTGGGAGCTTCTTGGTCACTCAAGGAAAGGGCCCGAAGCCAATTCCCTGTCCACAATTCATTGTTGACGAAGGCGACCATTTCATCAATCCGTCGTTGGCCCAGATCGCTTCTCATGGTATCGATCGTGGTGATGAAGTCGATGCATGCACGCACTTCCACTTTGCTTCCATCGTCCTTCTGGCATGCCCAAAAGCCTTTCCCTTCGACGTAAAGACTCAAAACCGCCTTCGCCAGTTCATTCGCCTGCGCCACGAGTTGAGCGGCCTGATCCCCATCGCCTCGCTTGCGTTTCAGTTCCGCCATCGATCGCATCATCCAGACATTGGCTGCATTCCAGGCCGGAGTGCGTCCCTTATAAGTGGGGACCGTTTCGAGATTGTCTTCCGGGCCTCCATAATCAGCTAGCAAGTTCGGGGGCTTGGTTAGCGTTCGCCAATGCAAGGCAATGCCGTCAAGAGCATCGAATACGGTTTGGCCGTTGCGCAACGCCTGATTCAAGAACGCCCAATCGCGATTCACAGAGACATACGTGCGCACGAGCCTGAAGATTGCATAGTCATTCGCTGAATACCACGGTCCGACCGAGTGCATCGAACAGAAATCGATGGCATAACAGGAGTGAATGTCGCTTTCCAGAAAAAGTATGAGTTGCTTGCGCATTTCAACCGGATCGAGCAACGCCCAAACTGTCGCGAACATCATCGCGTCCCAGAAATATACGAGCGAAGTAGCCCAACGCGGCGACGCTGTCACAAACACTCTCGGATACTGCGGACTCAGGTTGGTTCGTTCAAGACAAAGCAGGCTGACAATACTCGCGTAGAACATCTTCCGCACCTTCAAGTCATCGGTGACCAGCGTGGGAAGATGGCCTGAGAATTGGCCGTTGTCCGGAGTAAATGCAGCCTCGAACCGCCTGCCCCATTGTTCTTTCGCCGCAGCCCAAGTCTCGGCGAATGCCTCCCTCCAACCAAGGACCTGCTTCAAAACAGCATCTTTACCGGCCGCCAGCACAAATTCAAGGCGCGCGGTCGCGTGATTCTCCAGGTGCAGCGTCCATGTGGCGCTGCGCGCATCGGCGGAAAGATCGTCAGGACGCCGGCGAAAAGCGAACGCAACGTCAATATCGCTCTTGTGATCGTGGACAAGGAAGACTCCGCCGTCGGGCCCGGCCACGACGCGGCTGCTGAAATCCGTCTGGTCTCTTGGTACGGGTCTAGGCGTGTCCCATTCCCACTTTTGGACGTATTGCCGAACCACCGCATCAAGGCCGACCTTGACCTCGACCGTGCGCGGACCCTCACCTGCATTTGTGATCTCGACAGAAAAAAGAACTCCGGCTGCCTCGAAAGGCATGCGCACTGAGGTCAGTACCTCCACGCCCTTTGCACGCGCTCTTCGCAACACCTGATAGGGATACCATCGAAACTCCTGTGCCGCGAGTTTCTCCCCGTCCAATGAAAGCGCACCAAGTTCAGAGCCTTGCGCTAAGGGCGGCACAGTAAGGCACTCTATCGCCAGGATGTTCCCAGTCGAAAGCAAGCTACCGTGGAAATTGGAAATGGAAGGGCGATTCTCGATCAAAGCACCGGAAGTCCAACTCCCCGCCAATTCATCCAGGCTGGGTATCGCAGATGCAGTCGCCGCGTCTGTGGCCGGCCCACCCAGGCGCGCACTCGGTAAGCTCACGGCCTTTGACAGGTTGCCTGCCGCAACAGAGCCGGCGGCAACCACGCTTCTTAGGAACTCACGACGCTTCATCAGTCCTTCTTCTCAGCGTTGCGCGCCCTGACCTTGAACCAGATCGGCGTCCCTTTGAATCCGAAAGCCTCCCTAATCTGGTTCTCGAGGAACCTCTCGAAAGAGAAGTGGAGCTTGATGTCGCGGTCGGTAAACAGAATAAAAGTGGGGGGCGCTACCGCGGCCTGGGTCATATAGAAGATGCGTAGCCGCTTGGCCATCGGCACTGGGGCGCGCTGGAAGTCGATGCGTTCCAGGAATTTGTTCATTTGCCCTGTGGAAACGCGCTTGCGCCGTTCCTCGGCCACGGACTTGACCTCGTGCATCACGCGGCCCAGGCCCGTTCCTTCCAGTGCTGAGAGGAATATTACCGGCGCGTAATCCAAGTATTTGAGGTGTCGGCGCAGTTGCTGCTCGTAGACTTCGCGATCGGCGGGCGGTTTGCCGTCGGTGCGCGCGGTGGTGACCGCATCCCACTTGTTCACCAGGATGATGACGCTGCGGCCGCTCTCGTGAGCGTAGCCGCCTATTGTGGCGTCGGCGCCGGTTACGCCATCCGTTGCGTCGACCATGAGCAAGGCAATGTCGGCAGCTTCAAGGTGACGGCGCGCCATAACCACGCTCATTTTCTCGGCCATCAGGTGTGTCTTGCTCTTGCGGCGAATGCCTGCCGTGTCAACAAAACGCAATTGGACGCCTTCAAACTCGACCACTTCGTCTACGGCGTCGCGAGTGGTTCCGGCGATGGGCGAAACGATTGCGCGCGATGTGCCTGTGAGGGCATTGAGGAGGGTGGACTTGCCCACGTTCGGCCGGCCGATGATGGCCACCGAGGTTTCGTGCTGTTCAAATTCGCCATGGGTACGGTGCAGCGGACGAAGGTCGCCATCGCCGACTTCTGGCGGCACGGGGCTGCCTTCAGAGATTTCAGCCTCTTCGGCCTGCGCATCCTCGGCCTCTTGCGCGGCCTTTGCTTCTTCTTCAGTGAGGACGGCTTCGGGCGGCGCGGGAACGGCCTCGGAAATCGCGTCGAGCAAGTCCCCAAAGCCAAGACCGTGTTCGGAACTGACGGGAAAGACATCGCGAATTCCCAACTGGCGGAAATTTTCGGCGGCATAAGACATGGCTTCGCCTTCGACCTTGTTGACCGCCAGAAAGACAGGCTTTCCGCCGCGCATCAGCAGGCGAACCAGGTCGTAGTCGGGGCTTGCCAACTCGGTTCGAGCGTCCACTACCAGAACCATGGCGTCGGCTTCTTCGAGGGCCACCTTGGCCTGGTTGTAGATTTCGGTGGGGATCAGATCGGGGTCGTCGGGCACAATGCCGCCGGTGTCCACGACACGAAAGTGGCGGCCAAGCCACTCGTATTCACCATAAATGCGGTCACGGGTGATTCCGGGTTCGTCGCCCACAATGGAGCGGCGGCTTTTGGTAAGCCGGTTGAAGAGGGTGGACTTGCCTACGTTAGGCCTGCCCACGATAGCTACCAATGGCAGCGCCGCGGCGCCGGGTTCCCTCGGCGTTATCGATCTACGATACTTCGACAAAATAAACTCCAGTTGATGCTTGCCGAGGGAAGTTATTACGGCATCAATCTATCCCAAATTCTTAGTGCGCCCTGCGAATCGAAGCTGGTCGCGGTTGTCCAGGGCAAGTGAGAAAACTGCCGAATTCGCAGTTCGAGCGTCGGAAGAGTTCGGCATCCAAGAGAAAGCTCTGCCCTCGAAGGGGCAATCACCGAGTTGGCTGGTTGGCGGGCGGCTGGACCGAGGGAGCAGGTGGTTCGGTCCGCACAAACTTAACAATCGGCTTCTTGCCGCGCATGACGATAACCTCCCCGCCCGCCTCTACCTCTCTCAGTAGCCGCGAGAGGTGAGTTCTCGCCTGATTGACGGTGTACACCATAGTTCAAGTATCGTTAGTTCACCCACGTTGGGTCAAACGTCGTGAACCCAAGCCGGCCATCGCGGTTGCGATGAGCCGTCGCTAATCTCCGTGCCAAAATCCCGGCGCTCCGCGTGCCTTCCAACCTGCGGAGGAAACGATGCACATCCATGGGAACTCCTTCAACCTGCAGGCGGCCAGCCTTTCCGCCGGCCAGGAACTTAAAGCAGCCCAGGCGCGCCGCGCCGCAGACGTCCGCAAGAAACTCCTGAAGAGTACCGCCGGCCTCGAGGGCGTAACAGACCCCGAAGAATCGCTCCTGATGAACCAATGGCTCAACGCCCGCCCCGGCAACCTTGAGCAAGATGACGAATACCATAGCAGCCTGGACCGGGAATCCACTTTTCGCTGATAAGCCGAAGCCGAATTCCAGCCGGGAATAGAAAAATTCTGTTGTCCTGTGGCGATACCACATAGCTTGTGAAATACTGATGTGGCATCAACACAGGAGCGCGCATGCCCGATTCCAAACTCGACCTGCTGCAAGGAACCCTCGACATCATGGTGCTGCAAACGCTGGCTACGATGGGCGCGCAACACGGGTATGGCATTGCCCGGCGCATCGAGCAGGTGAGCGGCGACGAAGTCCTTCTGAACCAGGGCACCATCTACGCCTCTCTGGTGCGCCTGCAACAGCGGGGATGGATCTCTGCAACTTGGGGCACATCCGACAACAACCGCAAAGCGAAGTACTACTCCATTACCAAAAGTGGCCGCAAACAGCTTGCCAAGGATGCTGCCCACTGGCACAGATTGTCCAGCGTGGTGGATCGCGTGCTGGCCATGCCGGCGGAGGGTGAAGTGTGATGGGCGCGATACGGGAGGCGGTGAATCGTGTGCGTTCGTTCCTTGGCAACCCTGAGCGGGATGCGGAACTCGATGCGGAGATGGCGGCGCATCTGGAACTTGCGATCGAAGAGAACATGCAGCGGGGCATGACGCAGCAGGAAGCCCGACGCCAGGCGTTGATCCGCTTTGGCGGAGTGGAACAGGCGAAAGAGAAACATCGGGAAGCGAGGGGACTGATGACACTGGACATCCTTTTGCAGGACCTGAAGTACACNNATACGCTGCTGCTGCGGCCGCTGCCGTTCGCAGACGCAGGGCAATTGGTGTGGATCGCGCCGCCGCCGCAAAAGTGCGGTCTCTCCTGCGCCACCTATTCGACGGATGCCTACGACCAATTCCGAACGCACACCCACTCCTTTCAGGACGTGACGGGGTATTTCGCCTTCTCCGGTACGGATAATCTGAGCCTTTCGTTGGGCGGCGCGCCCATTCCGGCCACAAGCATCGATGTGA
>PLZC01000168.1 GCA_003151985.1 Acidobacteriaceae bacterium | reverse complement strand
GACCCCCCCTCCCGGCACCAAATAATAAAGAAATAAGCCCAATAAAATGAGATAAATAGGTGCAATCTAAGGATTATGCTGGGGCATTGAAATATCGGGTGTTGAATAGTACATTGCTGTTCGGGTACAATTTCAGGTACAGTGCGGGTACAGCGGGTACAAACGAGGTACAAACGCACTCCTTGGAGACCCCGATGGCCACTCTCGTAAAAACCCCATCCGGCAAGTGGAAGGCGATCATTCGCAGGGCCGGTTGGCCGATGACAGTCAAGACGTTTCGGACCCAGCGAGACGCCGGAGACTGGGCTCGTCGTACCGAAGACGACATGGTCCGGGGAGCATTTATTCAGCGGGCTGCTGGCGACCGTTTGACGGTAGCGGCTGCGATGAAGCGCTACCTGGCAGATGTGGTGCCTTCGAAGCGGCCGACGACACAGGTTGCCGACCAAAAGCGATCTAAGATTCTCGTGAAACATCTCGGGAAGTATTCCCTGACCTCTCTAACGCCAGAGGTCATTGCCCGATTTAGGGATATGCGCTTAGCCGGGGAAGATCGGAAGGATGCGGACGGAAACCCAATACCGAGGTCCAACAGTACCGTTCGTCTCGATCTAGCCCTTCTTGGCCATTTGCTGACCATTGCTATTAAAGAGTGGGGCGTGAACTTGCCGGCCAACCCAGTCACAAATATCAGGCGTCCAGCACCTGGGGCCGGCAGGAATCGTAGGCTATCGCAAGAGGAAGAATCACGCCTTTTGGCTGCCGTTGACCAGCACTCAAACCCGATGATGGGTTGGATTGTTCGGATCGCTCTTGAGACTGGTATGCGGTGGTCGGAAATACTGACGCTCCGCGAATCGCAGGTGGATCTCAAACGCCGGATTGTTCGACTGCTGAAGACAAAGAACACTCAGCCGCGCACCGTTCCCCTGACTCTATCGGCTGTCGAAATGTTCCGCAAGGCGATTGCGAACCCCGTTCGCCCTGATGATACGGATCTGATTTTCTCTGGAGCACCTGGCCGAGACGGTGTTCGGAGACCTTATCAATTCGATCGGATGTGGCAGGCAATCAAGCGCAAACAAGGTCTGAAGGACTTTCGCTTTCACGATCTACGCCATGAAGCTGTGAGTCGATTTGTGGAGGCTGGTTTTTCCGATCAAGAGGTCTCCGCGATCAGCGGTCACAAAAGCATGCAAATGTTGAAGCGATACACACATTTGCGCACTGAGGATCTTGTCGCACGCATCGAAGAAGCGGCGCAGCGTCGAAAAAAGAGCGCATAACTTCAATCTGCGGTGACTGGGTCCATGCACAGAGTCAGCATTATTCGGCAAGCAGCACGTGGGGCGTTTTCAAGAGCGCGTTTGATTAGCTTTCCTCTTGCGCGAGCTGTGTGCGTTCTCGGCCTCGGCTTCCAATCGCAAGTTATTTGCGTGGTGCTGTTTTGCAATCTGGTAGATCGTTTCCCATGACAGTGGGAATCTCTCGCTTGACCCAGTGAGCTTGATGATGGCGAACTCGGGTCGGCTTTCAATGACAATCTTGCGCTTCTTGCCGTTCTCTTTTACAGAGGATGCGGTGATAAAGAGATTCTGTGCAGTACGCTCGATAAGGTGGCCCATGCGCTCGTACTCCTATCGCAACTCAGCCTGCTCGAACATTCGTTTCGGCCAGTTGTATGTTTGGGGCGACGCGTATGAGATGGGCGTCGTTGCGGTCGGTGGAAGGGAAAATTGAAAGCGTTTGTACTTTCCACTTTCAATCTTTCCTGGAAACTCTGGTCGGCTACGCGACACGCATGGTCGATAGCCCAACAAGGAGTGAGGTGTGACATCGTTATCACAGTGATCGTGGTAGCCTCCTTTTCCATTTGTCGATTGGGACCGCAGTCTCAGTAAGACGGATCGCACTCAGAATCCGCTCAAGGGAATTCATGTTTTCTTTCACCCGTCCACGATTCCCGTTGCAGCCGCCCATTTCGTATAAATATTTACGAACACGGTTGGAGATCTTATGTTGCTGTCGGGCCGCGATGATGCACTCTCCCAACCAGGGTGAGCCGCCGAGACACAGAACTGATGCCAGCTTGACGACAAACGCAAATCGAGCTGTAGGCGGCAGGAACATTTGACGCATGAGGACGATCATCAAGTTAGACCGCCTGCGAAACAAAATGTGCCCTGCAGAACACCCAACTTTGGTAATGAGGGTTGCGCCTCAGGGCCAGTTCACAGAAGGAGATTGCCGATTGTCAGTGAACTGACACGTAAGGGTGACTTGGTCCAGGAGCACAAAACTTTCGGATTGCTCCTGAGTCAAAGGCAACCTTTCCCTTATCCGGTCTTCGGCAGGCTCCAGAGTAGCCGGCGTGACGTGACCACCGAGGCCCCCCAGTGACGGATTGCCAGCACAGCAGTCGGCCAGTTCATTGACAAATTGGACTGAATTCTTCAATGAGTTAAAAAGGCCTCTTATCGTCAATCGAGATTCGAGCAGACCACTGGGAATTTCTACCATCGTTTTTGACAAAGCTGGTGCCCGGAGTCGACTTGGTTCCTTTCTGGACGATGGCGGTCGCAAACGTGTATCGGAAATCGAAGCGGATCCCGGTCACCATAGAAGGTATTCGTGAGGAATACCCCACGCGGAAAGACCCACGGAGTTCGTAAGCCGTATACGCCTCACAGCTAAGGCTAGGTGCCATGCGCCGGAGGTGCCCCAAGTACCTTGCCTTCCACCAATCGGCCGCGCCTACATGGAATGCGCCTGATCCTCCGTTGCAGGCCGAGTCGAGGAGCCCCCACAGCCATGAAAGAGCTACCCCTTCCGAAGGTCTTACCCAGTTGCTCGAACCGGGTCCAGTGGTACTGCTCACGACTGCCGGCAAGGGCCACGCCAACGTGATGACCATGTCCTGGCACATGATGGTCGAGTTCGAGCCGCCTCTGGTTGCCTGCGTCGTAAGCAACGCCAATCACAGCTTCGCCGCATTACGGGCGACAAAGGAGTGCGTGATCGCCATTCCGGCACTTGAGCTGGCACCCAAGGTCGTGGGAATCGGCAACTGCTCCGGGCGGGAAGTGGACAAGTTCGAGAGATTCGGTCTGACGCCGGCGCCAGCCGAGCGCGTGGCGCCGCCTCTGGTGGCTGAGTGTTTCGCCAATCTCGAATGCAGGGTGGTCGATACCCGCCTCGTCAACAAGTTCAAC
>PLZC01000113.1 GCA_003151985.1 Acidobacteriaceae bacterium | reverse complement strand
TGCCGACGACGTGTTGAACTTTTCCAGCGTTCTTTTCAGCAATGCCATCAGCTTCCAGGTTGGGGTTCTTCGTGAGCTTGCCGGCCTCCTGCTTGATTGCGCCTTTGACTTCGTGAAGCGTGCCGGTTGTCTTATCTTCTGTGCTCGGTTTCATCGTGGTTCTCTCCTCTGTTCGGTGGTTGTTGTTGATTCGTTAAAGTCCATGGACGGCTATTTGCATCTAGACTGTCTGCGACCATGTAAGGCCCTCGTTGGGGAAGTTTCCTTGCCCGATGCAGAACCTTGTATCGACCAGTATCTAACTATCGGATTGCTGATAGCTGGTCGAAATTGCTCGCAGCGTAATGCACGGCAGGGTGGCTAGACCGAAGCTGAGTTTGCGGAACGTCGGTCTGAACGGCATCAGCCTAGGGCATCGAGGCACGCGTGACCTGGTTGATGTGCGAATACCCGTTACCTATAGGTTGTCTAAGCACCTTGGACTCGGATGGAGTCTGGCGAGACAAAACTCTCCAGAAATCAATTCTTGTTGTCGGCGTCTGACCGCTCTCTACCCTTTACAGCTTCAGTGGCGGGCCGGTTCTGATCACGCACATCATTCTCATTCACGTGCAGCGAATTGCCCACAACATCCACACTGCCCTCGTGGCACTGCTGTCCACTCTTCAAAGCTTCAGTGGCGGGTCGGTTCTGATCACGCACATCATTCTCATTTACGTTCAGGGACTTACCCACGACTTGCGCACCGCCCTCGTGGCACTTCTGTTCATCTTTCGATTGATTGTCCTGCTGGGGCTGATTGCGGCTTTGAGTGTCTTTGGTGTTCTGCATTGTGAGCTCCAGGAATACCGTATGCAGCCACTCCGGAAGTGACGCGGCCGCCAATGCAAAGCCCATCCTAAACACGCCACGTCCACTGAGTTGGTCAAAATCGCACATCAGTTCTTCACCGCTGTGCGGTTTGACTAAGAGTGCGCTATGCCTAACGCGAAGATGACCAGTCTCAGGACGATGGCTCCTTGCAAGAGGCGTGAATTGAAGTTTCAAACAACGAGGCTTGAGCACTCTGCTCAGGGCGGTCCTATGTGATCAGACAACCATCTGGGCCACTCTTAGGATCATGTGCAGGGAAGAAGTGGGACAGTCGTTACAAGGGCGAGTCCGCTTCCTCTTGCGAGTGAGGTTACAACATGTCAACAATATTGATTGTTCTATTGGTGCTTTTTCTGCTCGGAGGTGGGGGCTGGGGATATTCGCGTTGGCGGCGCTAACGTCGCAGCCGGATAAACACGCACACGTGTTGTTTGATCCTTTTAGCTTCCGCCACCGGGTCTAAGCCCTCCGCCTTTAGGCGGCTTCAGCCGCAAACCGGCGACTTTCAGTCGCAACGCAACCTACCGGCTTCAGCCGGTAGTCGTTGAGCCGAATGCCTTGAGAAAGATCGGCTCCGAACTCGATACGCAATTCACTGCTCATAGTTCAAAGGAGGGCCGCTCCATGAAAAAGAAAAGTCGGATCGAGATTGAAAGAGAGATTTTCTCCCGTGTAAAAAGGGAGATGGATCAGCCGCGACTGACCGAGTCAGTCCGAAACGGTTTCAGCGCCCAGGCCGCACCGACTGCCGAGAAGCCTGTTATCCGTTCTGCCTGAGCGTGAGTTCTGAGTCCTCTCAGTGCCCACTACACTCAAGTCCAATTTATTCAATTCTGCCCCTGTCAGGCGCTTCTGGCAGGCTTCGATCAAGTTCGCGCAGTGGCCGAAGCTGGAGGCCCATCGGGGTTGACCTCAGATAATCGATCAAGCAGGACCGCATTCAACAGCGACTTGTGAACCTTGATGCGCCCGTTGTACTCAATAAACCCGAGCTTGCGAAATCGATNNGAAATCGATTCATGAAGAAGCTCACACGAGAGCGGGTGGTGCCTATCATCTCCGCCAGAGTCTCTTGCGAAATCTTTGGAATATATTGTTCGGGATCGCCCTGCTCGCCAAATTCCGCCATCAACAACAGAATCCTCGCCAGGCGCTTTTCACTGGAGTTGAAAAGCTGATCGACCAGGTCGGCTTGAACGCGCATGCTGCGCTCCAGCAGGAACTTCAAGAAGAGGTCAGAGAGACTATGCTCCTCATGCATTACCTGGATCATCTCTCCGCGGCTGATTCTGAGAGCGGTGCAGGCGGTAATGGCAGTGGCCGTGGCCAAACGCAACCCAGGCATCGCCGCTAGTGCCTCTTCGCCCACAAAGTCCCCGGCAGCAAGGAGCGCGATCGTAGCTTCCTTCCCGGCAGGGGAAACCACTGTGACCTTTGCGCTACCTTTCTGAAGATAAAAGATCGAGTCTGCGGAATCTCCTTGCGAAAAAAAGGCATCCTTTGGCGCAAATTGGATGACTCTTCGCCCAAGGCCAGCGTTGGCCAGAAAGGCAGAGGTGTCGAATCCGGACTTTTCAAATTCAACCATTGAACGGCCTCCTTCCGATTGCGGCCCTTGCAGGATGACCACTGGAGGGATGCTCGACCGTACTTTCATAAGGTTAACAAAGCTGGTGTGCAGTGTCGAAAGAACCATTGATTCCGAGCGGAACCACGGGATGCCGGATCTTATTCATTCGACTAAGCATTCATGGCATTCTCTTCGGCTGCGCACTTTAACCCAGGCTTTAGCAAATGCTCGCATCGGCGGGGGGGGCACTGTGCAATTTTGCTCACTTTTTTGGAAATATTTTCACGCCTCCTCGGTTATGTGACGCCAATATGGAGTCTGATGAAGCGCGCCGGTGATCCCACCGCCAGAGCAATCAGCTTGAGAGTATCATTGCCGTAAACGCTTCAGGTTACAAGGCGAAGCGTAGCGTGTTAAGAAAGAACGGAACCGATGCTTCCTTCAAGCAAGACGCGTGATTTGGCCCGCAATCTCGTTACTAGCGAGGCCGATGCAAACACGACCTCCCTGCATACCGAACCTGCAACTGTGCGCGTTTATGAGAGGCTGCGCCGGCAACTCGGGCCACCCATGGGAGTTGACGGTTTTCAGGCGCTCGCTTCCCGTGCCTTGGCTCTGGCCAAGTCGCAATCTCCGCGGCTAAGCGCGGTGCAGGTTACAGCGAATGGAGCCTTGCGCGGTCTCGGCGAAGTTGAGTGCCATACGGACGCGGATGATGCTGGCGAGGCTGGAATCATTCTGATTGCGCAGCTCCTTGGGCTGTTTCTTACCTTTCTAGGCGAGGCAACAACTCTGCGCTTGATCGAAGATTTACGCCTTCAGATTAACGTCAGGACAGAGTCGGCCACAACCGCAGAGGACACTGTAGGCCCAGCGGCCGATGGACAGGCAATGGCTGCGGCTTTCGAGGACCTTCTGCTGGAAATTGACCGGCTGAGGAGTGTGAGCGAACATATCGAAACCCTGGCGGACGAACATCCCGNNCACTCATCCGAAGCAAGGCTGGCGGTTCGCAAGGAGATCCATCGAACTTTCAAACGAATCGCTATATGAATTGAATTCCGCCAGCGCTGCATCCAACGCGGCCCTGGATGTCGGACACCCGAACCGCGAGAACGCTTGCGATAGAACAGAATCGTACTGCTGTTTCTCNNCGTGCCTATCCACGCGAAGCCGCCATTGCGGAAAAAATCTTACGAAGCGTATAACGGCAATTGAATTCTTCTACCTTGAACGATGCTGGTTTGAATATGACGGCTGCCCCCGGAATGCGAGATTTAGCCCATCGACTTCTCACGTATGAAGCCGGTTCGGGAAAGGCTGCCGAGCCTATTGAGTTCGCGACCCTTCGCGTCTATGAGAAGCTGCGCCGGAGCCTTGATGAATTTGTTGGAGTTGCGGGCTTTTATTCGCTCGCCTCTCGCGCCTTGGCGCAAGCCAAGTCGGAAGCTCCCAGCCTGGGCGCGGCGCGGGTCTCTGCGGATGGTGCATTACAGGGCTTGGGCGAGATTGAGACTCAATTCGAAATCGATAAGAATCAGGCTGGCGATGGAGGGATCATATTCATCGCCTCCTTACTCGGCCTGCTTCGGATCTTCGTTGGCGACGCCTTAACACTAAGCCTGCTGCGCAATGCGTGGCTAGGTGAAGCATTTGACGAGCGTAATTCGGCACACGGGAGAAGCGCGTGAGCACAGAAAACAGAGTGACAATACACCAGCTACCGACAGGAGTTCCGGGCCTTGACGAAATTGTAGGCGGCGGTCTCCCCGAATACTCGTTTAACATCATCGCGGGCGCACCCGGAAGCGGGAAGACGACGCTGGCACACCAGTTTGTGTTTGCCAATGCAACTCCGGAGCGTCCTGCTCTCTATTTCACTGTCCTCGGCGAATCAGCCATAAAAATGCTGCGATACCAGCAACAGTACACATTCTTCGATCCGGCCAAGCTGCCCGGCGCCATCCGCTTTATCAACCTGAGCCAGGTTGTCTTGGAGAAGGACCTGGGCGCTGTTTTGAAGGAGATTACCGATGAAGTTGAAAAAGCTAATCCCGCTGTCGTGGTTGTGGACTCCTTCCGCACCATGGTTCGGAAGCCGCAAAGTGACACGGAGCTGCAATCCTTCATTCAGCGGTTAGCCCTGTTTCTGGCTAG
>PLZC01000394.1 GCA_003151985.1 Acidobacteriaceae bacterium | reverse complement strand
ACTCGTAGCGCAGCGCTTCTATGGGGTTAATGCGCGAGGCTTTTACGGCTGGATATACGCCGAACAGCACGCCCACCGCGACTGAAACGCCGAAGGCCACGACGACCGATACCGTGGTCACGATGGTCTTCCACTCGGCTGTCCGCGCGATCAGCCACGCCAGGAAGAACCCGAACCCGATCCCCAGCAACCCTCCACCCGCCGAAATCAGGACCGATTCCGTCAGGAACTGCCGCACGATGTCGAATCGCCGCGCGCCCACCGAACGCCGGATGCCGATCTCCCGCGTCCTCTCAGTAACAGACACCAGCATGATATTCATCACGCCCACGCCGCCCACCATCAGCCCGACGCTGGAAACTGCAATCATGAAGGCCACCAGCCCGCCAGTTAGCTGACCCCATAGTTTGGTAAGCGAGTCGGGCCCGAAAATCTCGAAGTTGTCGTCGGCCTCCACCTTTACCTTGCGCCGGATGCGCAGTAATTCACGAATCTCCTCCTGCACTAGAGACTTATTTTTGGGGTCGTCATACTTGACGCTGACCCACATGTCCTTGTCCTCCGGGTGGAGGTTGTGGAAGGTGCCCAGCGGGAAATAGACCTCGTTGTCCTCCGGATTCTTCCCGCCGCCGAATAGCTGCTTCTGCTTGTCCAACACTCCGATTACCGTGTACAGTCCCGACTCGATGGCCACTTCCTTGCCCACCGCCGGCTCGTTGCCGAAAAGATCTTCCCAGGTGTCGTGGCCGATGACGACGACGTGCTCATGACGCTCGTCCTCGGCGTCGGTAAACATGCGGCCCTCAAGAAGGACAAGGTCGTAGACCAAATTTACCTGGCTGGTGGAGCCCTGCAGAATAGAGCCGGCTACCTTCTTTCCGTTGTATTTCACCGACACATCGCCTACGCGAAACTGCGATTTGACGTGTTGATCTCCACCGTCCGCGGCCACCACATGAGGCAGCATGCGCAAAGCCATCACGTCATCGAGGTTGAGCTTTCTGCGCGTCAGCATCTCTGTGGTAGGCCTTACGCCGATCACCGGCATATGAAAAACCCAGATGATGTTCGATCCCATCGAAGTCACAAAGTCCGACACGCGGTTGTTGAGCCCGTTGATCACCGATGAGATTGTGATAACCGTCGTAACTCCAATAACGATGCCAAGAATGGTGAGCCCCGAGCGCAGCTTGTTTGTCCTCAGTGTGTCGAGGGCCATCTTGATGGATTCGCGATTCTGTCCTTGTGCCATAAATGCAGCCTCTAGCTTCTAGCCTCCAGCTTATCCGTTGCAAGCTCGGCATTCGAGTCTCCCTCAGAATTCGCGGTTGAGCTAACAATGTGCATCGGTTCCAAGCTAGCAGCTAGTAGCTAGAAGCTGAAAGCTGCTTTACTCATACCGCAACGCCTCAATCGGATCCAGGTTGGCGGCTTTCCATGCCGGATAAATTCCAAACAAAAGTCCGATGGCGCAGGAGACACCGAAGCCGATGATCACCCACATGGTAGATAGCGTGGCCGGCAAGCCAATGGGCAGGAAATAAACCATCCATGTAAGGATGGCGCCTACAGCCACGCCTACCAGCCCACCCACGGCGCATAGGGTGATGGCCTCGGTAGTGAACTGCGTCATGATGGTTTGCTTGGTGGCGCCTATCGCCTTGCGAATGCCGATCTCGCGCGTTCGCTCGGTCACAGACACCAGCATGATGTTCATCACTCCCACGCCGCCCACCATAAGTCCCACGCTGGAAACGGCGATCATGAATGCCACTAGCCCGCCGGTAAGTTGGCCCCAAAGTTTCGAAAGTGAATCCGGCCCGAAGATTTCGAAGTTATCCGGCGCCTCCACCTTTACCTTGCGGCGGATGCGCAGCATCTCGCGAATCTCTTCTTCCACAAGCGATTTGTTTTTGGGGTCATCATACTTCACGCTGACCCACATGTCCTTTTCTTCGGGATGCAGGTTATGGAAGGTGCCCAGCGGGAAATCGACCACGCTGTCGGCCTGGTTCTTGCCGCCGCCGAAAGGCTGCTTCTGCTTCGCGAGCACTCCGATCACGGTGTAGAGTCCGGATTCCACGGCCACTTCCTTGCCTATGGCGGACTCTTGTCCGAATAGTTCTTCCCAGGTGTCGTGACCCAGCACGCAAACATGGGCGCCGCGCTTATCTTCCTCGTCGGTAAACACGCGCCCCTCCTGAAACACCAGGTCGGTAACCTGCGAGACGGCTGCGGTTGAGCCCTGCAGCATGGTCCCGCCCACTTTCTTGCCGTTGTACCTTACGCTCACATCGCCCACGCGGAACTGAGCCTTCACATGCTGATAGCCGCCGTCGGCAGCCACCACATGAGGCAGCGTTCGCAAGGCCATCACGTCATCCAGGTTGAGCTTCTTGCGTGTAAGCTGCTCTGTCGTTGGGCGCACGCCGATCACCGGCATATGAAATACCCAGAACACATTTGAGCCAAGCGAACTAACCCAATCCGAGACCCGATTGTTCAGCCCGTTGATCACCGACGAGATAGTGATGACCGTCGTCACACCAATCACGATCCCGAGAATAGTCAACCCCGAGCGCAGCTTGTTAGCCCTCAAAGTATCGAGCGCCATCTTGACCGATTCGCGAGTTTGTCCTTGCGCCATTGAAATCAGCTCCTATTGCCCTGACCTCGTGATCTTGTAATCGTGCCCGTGAATCTGGGTGCCCCAGGTCTCGATTTTGAGACCTGGGAAAGCACGAGTCCACGCGGTCACGATACTAGCTGCTAGCTGAAAACCATCCCCAAAGACCCCTGAGTGTTTCCATCGAATCCGTGCTCTTTTGGTCATCAAACAATCGGCAACTGCCCAAAGCTAGTAGCTAAAAGCTGCTCTTTACATTTCGGCACGCAACGCTACGACGGGGTCCAGCTTGGCCGCCTTGCTTGCTGGATACACACCGAAGAAAATTCCCGTTGCGGTGGCAACAAAGAGTCCCAGCAGCACGCTCCACAACGACACAGTGGTCGGAAAGCCAATGATGAGCGTAATGAGCTTGGCCACGATGACGCCGCACATCACCCCGATGGCTCCGCCTGTCAGCGCCATGGTCGCGCTTTCAATCAGAAATTGCAGCAGCACATCGCGCTGCTTTGCGCCCAGCGCCTTGCGCACGCCTATCTCGCGGGTTCGTTCCGTCACGCTCACCAGCATGATGTTCATGATGACGATGCCGCCAACGACCAGCGAGATAGAGGCGATGCCCAGCACTACCCAGGCGAACAGCGAGCTGATCTGCTTCCAGATGTCCAGAAAGGTATCGTTGGTCTCGAGCTGGAAATCATCGTCTGTGCCGGGCGCGTCGTGGCGGCGGGTACGCATCAGCACGCGCACTTCGTCCTTGGCCCGCTCCATCACTTCTGCGTCGCCGTCGGCGCGGGAATAGATATTGATCGAGTCGTTGTAGCCGTACGTCTGCTGATAAGTGGTAATCGGCACCGCCACCCAGTTATCCTGCGACTGGCCCAGCGTCTTGCCCTTGCGGTCGCCGATGCCCACGATGGTGTACGGAATTCCGTCCACACGGATTTCCTTCCCGATCGGATCGCCGTCTCCCAGCAGGTTGTCCACAATGTCATAACCAACAATGGCATTGTGCGTGGCATGGTCGTCGTCGGCCTGCGTAAACCCGCGGCCCAGCGCGATATCCACGTTGTTCAGCGTGAGCATCGTCCAGGTGTAGCCGCGCACGCCCGTGTTGTTGCTGGAGTGGCCGTTGTAAACCACGTTGGTTGACTTGTTCAGTTGCGCGCCCACCTCGCTGCATTGCTCGCACTCGTCCTTCACCGCCAGGTAGTCCTCATACCGGATGATCTTGCGCTTCTGGTACTTGAAATAGTCGTCCGCGGAGAGGATCACGCTCGACATGCGGCTCACAGTAAAGACATCCGCGCCATATCCAGAGAGCTTGGTACTCACATACTTGTTGGCGCCATTCACCAGGGTGATAACCATGATCACCGAGGCCACCCCCATCACCACGCCGATAAGCGTGAGGAAAGTGCGCAGCTTATTGGCCCACAGCGACTGCAGTGCGAGTTTAAAAGCCTCTGTGAATTGCATGGTCCTGCTTTCTATGAAAACCCTGAACAAGTGCTAAAAAAGCTTCGGGGCGAACCATTGCCACCCAAAAGATCTCAATTCGGTGAAAGGTACGGGCTTTACAGGCCGCTGAAAGCTCTAACCGGTGAAAGGTACGGGCTTTAGCCCGAACATAAATGTTAAATTCAACTGGGCTTTAGCCCCTGAGGGACGCTTTTCAGCCAATTTACACGCCCTTTTTCCGCGCCCTCTTTAGCCCATGAAGTGCAGAAACCGGGTAATACCGCCCCGGCTTCTCCAGTGTACGCAATCCCCGATAATCCTATGGACGAATCACGAGTCGTTCTGGCCGCGTATCGGCGCGGAATGGTCTGCAGCACCTGCTTTTGATACGCAGAAAAGCTTTGGCGAGTTCCGGAGTCCCGCTCCGCCTGGCGTTTTGACCTAATTTATCGCCGTAGCTCGAGCTTTGGGCGTGAGGGTTACAGCAGCCACATTCCACCCTTCAACCTGAACCACCACCATGTCCTCGAAGCTCCCGGGCAACAATGCGGTCAGCTCGACCGACTCCCCAGGAATAAGCTCGACCCAATTGTCTGACCAGTAGACAGGTGCAACCAGCCCTCCCGACGGCGTTCGCACCGCACCGTGAACCTGAAAGGCCAGCGCCGTCGAAGCATTCTCAAGATGCACTCGAATCTCGCGCCCGCGCGGCGTCGTCTCCATCTCAGCCCGCGCCGTCACATTCGCCGGTGGAAGATTCGTCAGCGCAGTCAGGTCCTCGTGCCGCTCCGCCGGCGTATGCGTGTAGTCTGTCCTGCCCCAATTGAACGTGGTCAGGGTGCCGGGCACCCAGTAGAAATTCCGGCTCACCACGCGTCCACCCGCATCCGTCAATCGCAAGTCAACGAAGAAGATCCTGTCCGCGCCTGAAAACAGATTCTCCGGTATGGTAAAGACTCTCTGCGCGCTGTCACCCGCTGCGTCGTCAGGCGCCTCGGCGTTGTAAAGTTCCTTCCACGCCAGATTGTGAACATGCACACTGGCATGCAGTCCCACCACTCGCTCATAAGTGCTGTTGACCACCACAATCGACTTGTCGTCGTAGGAATACTGAATGTGCAGCGGCTCGCAAGCCTTCTTGGTTGCGAAGTAGCCGGCCCCCGCATCGAGATAATAGTCGTAGAGGTGCCAGATCATCGAGGGCCAGGCATTGTTCAGCATCCATTGAATGACACCCGTAGATACATACTTGTTCTTGCCGTAAGACTCGAACATCGCGCGCTCGGAGTCGTACGCCATGGTTTGCGCCATGCGTTCATAATCTGCAGCAGAGCGAGGCTTGGCGTAGATCGCTTCCATCGCTTGGTCAAAGACATTCAGGTGAGCGAAATCATTGCCGCCGTTATGTAGGCTCCAGATGGCAGTGGGCGGCCAGGCCTCCGCATCGGGAAGAAACTTCTGCCGGCTGGCGAGAGAGGGAATCGCCGGCCCAGGGCTGGTTTCCGTGTTGAATCCGAAACCGCCGCCGTTGTGCTGATCCACGTACCAATACCCGGGCGCCACGTAGTCGTAGGGGCCGGTCATCTTCACCCCGCTCAAGCCGGTAACGGTGGTAGGCGCGCCTGTGGCAGAGGAAAGGACAGGGTTCGGCCAGTGTGTCTCGGACTCAATCTTCAAGTAAGCGCGTTCAACATCCGCCGGTGGCGGGTTGTCGCTTCCGTTCAGCCACACCAGCAGGCTGGCGTGCTGGCGCAACCGCAACATTTGCGCGCGAAGCGAAGCCGTGGCAATTGTGAGATCCTCCGGGGTCCAGTCCTTCCAATGCTCCCAGTGGTCGCAGCAGCACCATCCTGCCATCACCAATATTCCCTGCTCGTCGGCAAGATGGAAGAACTCCTCAGTTTCCAGCTTGCCCTCCAGGCGAATTGTGTTCAGGTTCATGTCGCGCAGCATGCGGAACTGCTCGCGCAGGCGGCTTTCATCCGTGCGCAGCAACATATCTTGTGACCAGCCGCCACCCCGAATCAAGATTGATTTACCGTTCACACGAAACAGGCGGCTGCCACTGGTTGTAAGTTCCGATGTTATCTCGCGAAATCCGAAGTTAGCGCTTTGCTCATCGGTGATTTTGCCTTCAGAGCTAAAGCTTATCGTAAGCTGTTCCAGATGCGGCTGGCCCATTTGGTAGGGCCACCACGGCTTGGGATTGCGAATGCGGAGTTGCGGAAATTGCTCCGGAGTAAAGACCGCTGTCCGGTCCTCATGCGGCGCCAATTCAACCGGCTGTTCAAAGCGAACTCCAGCGGCCGAACCAGAAACGACGCCCTTTACCGGTTGCCCGGTTGCGTTATGCAACTCGGCGTAAACGGTCAGCTCCGCGGAACTTAGCGAATTATCTTGAAAGTGCGTGAACGCCGCGGGCGAGCGAACAGTCACCGCGCCGGTAGTCACCAAATCGACCGCTCCCCATAGGCCCATGTCCTTATCCGGCGGACATGGATTCCAATCGACCCAGTTAATGCCCAGATCTTTTTCCGTCGGCGCGAAAGTCTCTACCGCGAGGACATTCTCCTTGCCCGGCTTGATAAGGTCCGTAACATCGAAATCGTAAGTGCGATAAGCTCCGGCAATGATCGTTGTATCTGCTACTTTCTGACCATTGAGCCAGAGTTCGCCGCGATAGTTGATACCCGCAAAGTGAAGCCAAAAACGCTCCCCCTGCGCTGTCGCCGCTGGCGGCGTCAACTGCTCGCGGTACCACCAGCCGCAGCGATACGGGCTGTCCTGCGGCATCGGCAAATTGGCAAAGTTCTGGCCGATTGGATAGCCGGCGCCCGGAATCTGGCGCAGGTTCGCACCGTAATAGGGGTCGGGAACGGTTCCAGCGGCAGCCTGCGCTGCCAGAACTGTGCTCGGCACTGAAGCCTTGATCCAGCCCTCGATGGGGAATGCCGCGGTGGAAATGCTAGCCCCGCCTGCCTGAAGTTTACAAGCGGACTGCACGCGCCAATCCTCGCGAAGATGCGTCACGGTGGCTGCATACAGAACTTGTGAAAGCACCAAAGCAGAAAGAAGAGCGGAGAAATTTTTCTTATTCATGAGCACCTATACACTTTATTGCAACTGCCGCCGCCTGCAATCATATTCTGATCCAACGGCGTGCGAGCTTCGGTTGTCCGTCGAGTCTCCTTGACGCATGTCGCCGCGAATGATCGACTGGATCATGAAGGACTGAACCTGTGTTTACGCCCCAGTTTACTCTCGACGATTACGAAATCACGTTTGCCGACCGCCATTTGTTGCACAATGTGGTGGCAAAGTGGGCCAAAGCCAAGCCCCAAGCCCTTGCTATTCTCAGCGCGGATGGCAATCGCACTGTTACCTGGAGCGAGTTCGACCGCGTCACCACGGCAATGGCGCTCGAATTGTTTCGCCTGGGCTTCGCAAAAGGCGACTACCTCGTCACCTTGTTGCCCATGTCCGTTGACCACGTTCTGCTGGAATATAGCTGCTTTAAGATCGGCGTAATCGTCGCCCCGCTCGATCTGCGATTATCCCTCGGCGAAGTAATTCGCGCGCTTGAAATCCTACGCCCACGCGGGTTTGTCAGTTTCGGCATGAAAGCTCCATTCGACTTTCGCGAACTGTGGCGCACGGTACAGTCGAATTGTCCGTGGATCCAGCACTTGATCGCAGTCGACTCGGACGAAGGGATTCCAGGCACGCGCTCTTTTGCGTCGATCGCCGAGCCGGCGTGGCGTTCCTTGACGGATGCAATCCTCGTCTCGGAAGCAGACGCCAACGCCCTTGCCGAGGTCGCCTCCACCCTCACCGAAAACGATGGTGCGCTGGTCATCTTTACCACCGGCTCAACCGGTTCGCCCAAGCCGGCCCTGCTTTCGCACCGCAACATCACCGTGCAGAACATGTGCCTGTGCGGCGCGTTCTTTGGCGGAGACCTCGGCGCTCGAATCCTGGTCAATCTGCCGCCCTCTCACGTGGGCAGCCAGACCGAGGCGTTGATGAGCGCCCTCTTCGGAGGCGGCTCCGTTGTTCTCCTCGAAGTCTTCGACGCCGGCCGTTCGTTACGGGCAATTGCCCAGCATCAAGTCGAGATCCTCGGCCAGATTCCCGTCATGTTCAACCTCGAGTGGATGCTCAAAGACTACGGCCAACTCGATCTCTCCAGCCTCAAATTCGCCGCCTATGGAGGCAATGCCGTCTCGCGCCCCTTCGTAGACCAGCTTGCTACCATGGCGTCCGTCATCGGCACCGGCCTGGGGCTTACAGAGGCCGCCGGTTTCTGCACCTATGTGCAGGCCGATGCGGCCGGTCGAGAGGCGATTCTCGCTGGGCTTGGCCAGGATATGCCCATCTACCCATGCTCCATTCGCCAACCCATGCGCGACACCGGCGACGCCGGCGATGAACTGCCCTCGGGCGAGATCGGCCATGTCTGCTTTCGCGGTCCGCAGACCTTTCTTGGCTATGTGAACGATCCTGACGCCACAGCCAAAACAATCTCGCGCGACGGCTTTTTATACACCGGCGATCTTGGATACAAGGACGCCGCGGGTTTGCATCTGAGCGGCCGCGACAAGTGGGTCATCAAGTCGCTTGGCTACCAAATCTTCCCCGGCGATGTGGAGGCGCACATCTCCACCTTCGCCGCAAAAGTTGCCAATTGTGTCGTGGTCGGCGTCGCGCATGAAGTGGCCTCGGAGGCTGTTGTGGCGCTGGTGGAGAAGAAGGCCGAGGTCGAACTAAGTCCAAAGGAACTCGATCAGCACGCGCGTTCTTTGCCGTCCTATATGCGTCCGCGTCATTGGATCATTCTCGAAGCCGGAAAAATGCCGCTTAATCGAGTCGTCAAGCCGGACTATCTGCTCGCCCAGGAAATGGCTCGGCAGGAAATCGCCCAACTGCGCGCCCGAGGCCAGTGGGACAGCGCCTATGACAAAGACGACACAAACGCCCCAAAAAATTCCTGAAGTCATACTCCACAAAAGACATCCCTTCCCGTTGACGTGGAATCAAAAGAGTAAACAGAGGTGTGTCTATGGCGCGTCCCTATTGGACAGGGCAGGTTCAGATATCCCTTGTGTCCTTCGGCGTCAGTCTTTATGTCGCCACCGAGAGCAAGAGCCAGATCAGCTTCCATCAGATCAGCCGGAGCACCGGCGAGCGCATCCGGCATCAGAAAGTGCTACAAAGCGCCGCTGAAGGCGACGAGCCCGCAGAAGCTGTTCGCAATGACGAAATCGTCAAGGGTTACGAGTACAGCAAGGGCAAATACGTCATCATCGAGCCCGGCGAGCTCGACAATCTGCGCGTGCCCTCCAAACACACCATTGCCGTCTCTCAATTCATCGATCAGAGTGACCTGAACCCTGAATACGTCGAAAAACCCTACTTCGTCGTGCCCGAGAATGACATGCAGACTGAGGCGTTCGCCGTGGTTCGCCAGGCATTAGTCAACACCGGCAAAGTGGCTATCGGCAAGGTCGCCTTCTCCGGTCGGGAACACATCGTTGCCGTCACACCGGCGGGCGCAAACGAGCGCGGGATGATGGCCTATACCCTTCGCTACCAGAATGAGATTCGCGATCAAAGGGATTACTTCCGCGACATCAAGGACGCGGAAATCAGTGAGGACTCGCTGGAAATGGCCGAGGCCTTGATTGCCAAGAGATCGGCAAAGTTCGACCTAGGCAAGTTCGAAGATGGGTATGAGGTTGCCGTCAAGGAACTCGTCGACGCAAAGCTAAAGAACCTTCCCATACCCAAGGATGAAGCTCCCCGCGTATCCAACGGCAAGGTAGTCAACCTGATGGACGCGCTCCGCAAGAGCCTCGGCACCGAGACTGCTTCGAGCCGACCGCCCAAAAAGCCGGTGGCCAGCACGAAAGAGCCAGCCCGCAAGGGAATGGGGCTGGTCAAGACACCAGCCGCAAAGGGCGTCAGACGCAAGTCCGCTTAGATAATCCCTGAGGAAGTGGGTTTTGAAAGTGCGTGGCTTTAGTCCCTGAGGGAATGCTGACCGACCGCTCATCTGCCCCCATTGGATAGAATCCAGCAAGGAGTTCCCAGATGGCGATCGCTGCCTCACACCCGCGGAATACCCTTGCTTCCTTGGGCCTTATATTATCCGCGCTCTCTCTGCTCCCCGTCGTTCTTGCCCAAAAGCCTGCCCCCACCTCCACGCCGGTCGCAGCCACTACCCCCGCGCCCCCGCATGCCACTGCCCCTGTCCCCGCCTCGCTCGCCATGGACATGAACCGCCTCCGCGACATTCGTCCGCGTTTGCAAGAGTTGGTCGATCGCCAGCAGGTGCCGGGGGTTGTCTATCTGGTCGCTCACCATGGCCGCATTGCGGCTTATGACGCAGTGGGCATGGCGAACATCGAGGCAGTCATGCCCATGTACAAAGACTCTATTTTCCAGATCATGTCCATGACGAAGAACTTCACCGGCGTCGCCGCAATGATGCTGGTTGAAGAAGGCAAGATCGACCTCAAAAGCCCAATCGAGCATTACCTGCCGGAATTCAAAGACATCCTGGTTGAGGAGATCGCAGCCGACGGCACGGTCACCATACGCCCTCCCACCTCCAAGCCTACCGTCTGGCAGTTGATGGACCACACCAGCGGTCTCGCGGAGAATCCAGGTGGGGACCTCGAAGACAATCCGCGCACCCTCCGGGTCCCGCTCGCCGAGGCGGTCAAGTTCTATGGGACCACCAGGCTGAAGTTCGAGCCGGGCACGCGCTGGAGTTACAGCAACATGGGGATCGCCACCCTGGGCAGGATCATTGAAGTTGTCTCGGGCCAGGACTACATCACCTTCATTACCGACCGTTTGCTCAAGCCGCTCGGCATGAAAGACAGCTCGTTTGTCGCGCCCCTTGAAAAGCGGGATCGAATCGCGCTCGTCTACAAGCATGTCGACGGCAAACTTGTCCGCTCCGGCAGTGAGGTCCTCGCCGGCGATCCGGCTTTCTACCGCGCCGGGGCCCAGTATCCCGCGCCGGAGTTCGGCATGTATTCGACCGCCGCCGATCTTTTTCGCTTCTACCAGATGCTGCTCAACCACGGCATACTCGACGGGCACCGGTATCTCTCGCGCCAGTCTGTCGCTACCATGACGCAGGTGTTTACGCCGGACGTCAAGCCCTCCGGCTGGATGGGCGGCACCGGTTACGGGCTGACCTTCGAGATTGTCAACCAGCCGGAAGGCACCCTGCTGCTGCACTCGCCGGGAACCTTTGGCCACGGGGGCGCATTCGGCACCGAGGGATCGATTGACCCCAAGAACGACCTGATCCGCATCATGCTGGTGCAGATGTCGGACGGGAGCGCAGAGATACCACGCTCGATCGTGATGCAGATGGGTGCCGCCGCCGTGCTTGACGGCAAATGAGCGGAGGCAGCCGGGGGAGCGCATCTTGCCGTTTGGACGTGCAAAGGGCGGTGTTTTTTCTGTAAAAAGCGGGATTTTTGGCTCAAAACGGGGCGAAAACCGTGGGTTTTGTTTACCAGTAAGTTAGTACGTAAAATTTACAAGTAACTCATTCTTTGATACTTCTCGTCGGGCGAGGTCCGAAAAAATCGCAAAAAAATCGAGATTTTTTGATTTTTCGAGTCGAAATGGAGGTTGACGAGGGCCGATGAGGGCACTCTTGGGCGGGAGTGGATTCGGCCAAGGCTGAGTTCCGGCCAGTGTGTTTTGGTCATTTTGGACTCTCCTTTAGATCCGGACCTTTCAATAGATATTGTGCGCCGATGAATCGTAATTATATGCAGTGTGTCACGAACAAAAGAGAAAGTTCTTGATGCTGTACCGAAGATGGGAGGTGGCCTCAGGGGGTGGATGGGCTCTGTCCGC
>PLZC01000339.1 GCA_003151985.1 Acidobacteriaceae bacterium | reverse complement strand
AATTGCAGGTGCGAACCGACCTGACTAAGGTCATTCGTTCTCCAGGGTCGCCTGCCCAACTCGCAGACGCCCGCGGCCGGCTTACTCCTTTTCTCAGGGACACTCTGGTCGGCTTGAATTATGCCTACTATGAGCCGCCGGGGGCCCAGGTTCTACATAATAATCCGCTTTTCGTCCGCTCCCACGACTTCTCGGCCTCATCGATGCAGGGCATCGAACATGTCTGGGCCTCTCCAAGGTTGGTCGGAATCGGCGTCACCGCGGGCGGCGGGGCTTATCTGCTGGGGTCGCTCGCCGATCTGCCCTATGCGCTGGCCTCGATGGAACAGGATTTCATTTCGCCGGAGAAAGTCCAGGCCTTGATCTGGAGAGAGGTGGTGCCCGAGCTCCTGGCCGTCTCCGTCCTGCCAAGATGGTGGAACGTCAGCAAGGACGAGATGCATGCCGTCGCTCTCTACCAACGTTTCGGCGAGGAGCTCTTGATCGCTTCCGCCTCGGACCCGCAACTCAAGGAAAAAGTACTGGGCATCCTCGCTGAACGTATGTCGCCGGTGCGTTTGGAACAGACAAGCCAAGGCCTGCGGCATCCGGAAAGCGCTGCTGCGCTGGTTCCTCAATTGCTGCCGACAGAAACTTTCCTCCTGGCCGCTGATTTTCGCAGCAAGTTTCCCGGCGAGGCGCCTCAGTGGGGAAACTCGGGCCGAGAATTGGAAGACCTCGCCCGCAAAAACCCCTCTTATGCCAGTCCAGAGCGTCTTTCCAAAGACTTCGGCAAGCCGCACCCGGCGATGGCGCAAAGCTACACCTGCACTCTGCTCAATACTGGGGTATTCCCCACCTCCGCGGCGTTTGAGGGCCGGCTCTTTGGCGAGTCCTGGGAATCCAGCAATCTTTACTGGGCGCGTCTCGCCGATGAAAAGGGCTATTCCCCGGTGATGCTCAACATTCTGATCCCCGATCTGACGCGTCACATGGTTGCGAACATCTTCGCCACAGACATCGACGATTGGCCGGCTTTGCTGCGCGCTATGGAGGAGACCGGCGATCAATTCCGGCAAGGCAGGATCGCCTTGCATCCGGCAACTGCCGTAGCCAGGCAAACCGGCAACCCTTCAATCGGTGAGGATCTGGATCGCAGCCGCTAAGCGATTTTTTGCGGCTGGGTCCGGAAGGGGACCGGGACTGCAGCAGCGAGGCCGCAAGGGCGGCATTTTATGGGCATACCGAACGAGAAAGTGCTGCAAACGCAGCGGATGGGAGAACAAATTGAAATGATTCGCTCAAACAGAGTTTTCACATTCCTCAAGGTATGCTCCGGTCTCCTTCTGCCGCTGGCCGCCGTAACGCGGCCCGCGGCCCAGAACGAAACATCGCGTTTTCGCGTAAACGTCGTTCTTGTGCAACTCAATGTTGCCGTCACGGATGGCAAAGGAAACTATATCTCGGGTCTTCGCCCGGAAGACTTCGCCATTAAAGAGGACAACATCCAGGAGAAGATTGCCACCTTCGAGGAGGGCAGCGGGTTGCCCCGCAGACTCAACGAGGCTGCCCGGTCCGGCGAGAACGACAGGGCGCCGAATGCCGCGAATGCACCCGAACCGGACCATCCTGCACTGGACCATTCGCTGGCCGGTGTCACCATTCCGGGGTTAACCGGGGCCAACGTTTTTATTCTCTTCGATACCAGTAACTATATGTACAGGAGTTTTGTTTATGCTCAGGATGCCATCACAGATTTCGTGCGCTCCATGCCCGACGTCAGCAAGATAGCGTTCTATTCCTACAGCCGGGATCTCTCCCGCGCCGCTTCACTGACAGCGGACCGTTTCCGCGTTGTCAGCGGCGTTCGCAGTACCGTTGCGGGAGACGATGCGGCCCTGTATAACTCTCTCTTATTGACCGTCAAGGATGCGGCGACGCTCCGAGGCCGAAAGGCGATAGTGGTCTTCTCCAACGGCCCTGACAACGCCAGTTCGGTTCCTCCCGAAGATGTGGCCGAACTGGCCCAGTCGACGGGGACCATTATCTACATCGTGAGTACGCGCCAGGCTGAATCGGAGCCGATCTCGTCGGCTACCTTTGAACGCATGAGCAAAGCCACTGGAGGCAAAGCCTATTTCGCACGCAATTGGCGCGAGGAGAAACAGGCGTTCTCTTCGATCAAGGACGATCTGGCACACCTCTATACCCTCAGTTACTACCCGCAGGCGAACCCCAATCGTGGTTGGCGCTCCATCAAAGTGCAGTTGGTTGGAAAGAATCTCGAGAAGTATCGCTTGCGCACCCGCGATGGATACAGTCTTCTTCAGCAGGCAGAGGCAACCACCGAGACCGAGGCCGAGTCGGACCCCGAGCCGAAATAGGCAATCATGTGAAAACGTCGGTCGCGGCGGACAAGGCCGCGACTCGAGGAATTCCTGTCTCGCCCCAACACTATTTCGACTCCGAGTTAGGGCTTTCGGCAATTCAATCTAGAACCCACCCAGATAGAAGGTCTGCTCACTGCTTGTCCCCTTTCTAGCCTCCCGCCAACCTCTATGTGCCAGAACCCATACCTTTCCGCACAGGTTTTTCGGCAGATTTGGAGATTGATTTGATTGGCTTTACAGGGTGGGTTTTGGAACCCCTTTTCACACACCGTGAAAAGGGGTCCAGCTACGCTGTTTTGTCGAAGACTTGGATTGGATACTGCCGAAGGACACGCTGCCCTGTGGCAGTGGAAACACGATGTCCTTTGGCTATCTGGCGCAGGCTCTGGCCACGCTGACGGTCTTGTTGGGTGGCGAGGTTGTCCAGTACCAACGGATTTCGGCCGATGTGCTGGCCTTCAAGACGGGCGCGCCGCATGCCGGCGCGCACTCTCTCGATGATCAGGTTGCGTTCGAGTTCAGCAACAGCGCAGATGATGACAACGATGGCCCGGCCCAGCGGGCCACCGGTATCGATATTTTCCNNTGACATACTCGATTTTCAGCCGGTTCAACTCATCCAGCACTTCGAGGAAGTGCTTCACCGATCTGGCGATCCTGTCTGACGCCCAGACCAGGACAACATCGAAGCGGCCGCGGCGGGCGTCGGCCATCATGGTATCGAGCCCCGGCCGCTTCGCCTTCACGCCGCTGATCCGGTCGGTGTACTCGTGGACGATCTCGTAGCCGCGTTGACTTGCCATCTGGCGCAGATCGAGCAATTGCGTCTCTGGGTGCTGATCGACGGTCGAGACGCGCATGTAGAGTGCGGCGCGCTTCATGCGCGCCTCTTCTGCCGTTTCGGAGTGGCTGATTCGAATTTGCCAACGTATTGCTGGATGAACTCCATCAGAACAGTTGTCATATCGACGCCTTGAGCGGCGGTTGCAGCCTTGAAGGCGTTATGAA
>PLZC01000348.1 GCA_003151985.1 Acidobacteriaceae bacterium | reverse complement strand
TACCCGCCTCGTCAACAAGTTCAACATGTTCGTGCTTGAAGTGCTCAAAGCCTGGACTGATCCGGCCCAGAAGCGTCCGAAGACGATTCACCATCACGGGTACGGCAGGTTCGCAGTGGATGGCGAGATGATCAAGCTGAAGTCGAGGAAGCCGTAGCCTTCCCCACCCAATCCAGTTCCGGGGGNNATACAACACCCGCGCCGCCTGTGCGTTCTGGGCGCCGGCGCAGGGAACAAACTGCACCCCGCACAGGAACCGGGCGGGATACGAGCCGTCTGCCCTCCTGGTCACCAGCAGCATCTCACCAGTTTCGCCTTGCGGCTCCAGAGGAAACAGCAGCCGCCCCTCCGGGTGTAGCGCATCCAGCCAAACCGCCAACGGCTCGGCCGCGGCGGCGTTCACATAGAGCACATCGCAACCCGGCAGCGGTCCTTCGGCGCCCGACCGGCCATGCACCGCAACCTGGGGAAACTCCGCTAGATTTGCGGCAGCCCGCCGTGCCAGCTCCGGTTCAATCTCATAGGCGTCCACCCGGCCCGTTTCGCCCACCAGCATGGCCAGCACGGCCGTATAGTATCCAGTGCCCGCGCCCACGTGAACGGCGCTCTCGCCCTTCCTCGGCGCCAGTACGTTCAGGCACCGGGCGTGCAGGCTGGGCTGCCCGTTGTTCAGGCCCCAGCCTGCGCCCAGCGGCACCAGCACGTCCTGGTACAGAACCGCCGGATCGTCTGAGACGGCCTGTGTGTGTCCCTCGGGCGAGACAATCCGCCACGGAGGCAGCTCCACAAACCTTTCCCGCGGAATCGATGCCAAGGCAGCGGCAATCTCGCTTCCCATACCGATGCCTGGAGCCATGCCGGCCAGAGTCGTAATGTGTTCCGCATAGGACCTTCGATGAGCCTGAAGCCTATCCCCTTGGCTTTCCTCAGTCCATAGTGGATGGGTCTGGATTGGATGAGCCCCGTCGCGTTCCATCTCGATCCTCCCTCGGCCGCCCACGCCTCCGTTCGCCAAGAGAGCAGCCCGCCTTCATCATTATCGAATAGGGATATTTACTTGACGCCACCAGGCCCAACAGGTTGTGGTTTGATTAGAGTTGCGAACGGGACCGGGTCTGTCTGCACGGCCTGCTGAGCCAATCGATAGAATAGTTTGCCGCGAGATTTCGAAGTGCGGCGGTTGAATCGAAAGGTGAACTCGTCGAGGTAGTCGTCGAGGTGGGTGTGCGCTATCGCGCCCTGATGGGTGCCGAGCAGCCATCGTTTCAGCAGCGAGATCACGCGATGGACGCGCGGAAGCAGGTGCTCTTCCGCCTCTTGACGGCTTTGTATCTGGCGGTCGTGGACAAATCCGTCCATCCCGAGGTATGCGGGAAGGCCGTCGGTTCGGACCGTGCATCCCGGCACAACGGACTGAGCAATGAATCCATGCAGAGTTTTCCTGGTCGTGTCCGGGATCGAGCGCAGACGAATCCGGCCAATGCCCTTTCCGTCTTCTTGCGCAGCGACGATGATCAGTGCCTTGAGTTCCGTCCCTCTGCCGATTGCGCCGGGTTCTTCGCCGCCCCAGTAGGTCTCATCCACCTCGACGACGCCATCCAACCGCTCACGGCCAGGGCGAACCATGGCACGACGCAGCTTGTGCAACATCGCCCAGGCGGTCTTGTAACTACCCAGACCGAGCACGCGCTGCAGGCCCAAAGCGCTGATGCCATTCTTTTGGCTGGTAATCTGCCACATGGCGCGGAACCAGATCGTCAAGGGCAGGTGGCTGTCCTGAAAAATAGGGGAATTATATAGTTAACTCCCTTTATGTGGATTCATTATACTTAGCTGGCCCGGCTTGTTTAATGCGCCTGCTTGGTCGCAAGGCGGCGGACAGCCAAAAGTATTCGTAGGCGTAGCTGATACGTGTCTCGCGGTTACGGTTGAAGATGTCTCGATACTTTATGGAGCCATAAGCAAACAGAACTTTTGTCTTGTCTAAGACGTGTTGGTTGAGTTCTGCTGCTGGGATGCTGTCACCTTGGGCCAATGGGGCAACATACCCTATTGAATCTTGAGGTGCCAGAACCCAACCGTTGAACGGTACCGCATCAGGGTATTCGGGATCACCTGCAAGGTCTGCCAGATTGTCTAAAAGGCGATATCGAAATGCCACTGAGTCAATCCGAGCAGGGCTCAGACCCACGTTCTTGATTTGGATTGGGAATGCCATCAAATCCGTTTTCATTTCAGGTCCATACAGTGGCTTTTGTAGATCGAACTTGTCCGGTACAACAAGTATCCATGCTCTTTGAGAGCTTGTGTTGACTGTACGCGTCCGATCGTTTGGTATGAACGCAACCAACTTCCGATATCGGCGCCAGGGAGTAATACTCAGAATTGGGTCAACCGATGCTTCATCACTGTTTTGCCCTGCTCGCAACAACTGAGATATCCGACTCACAAAAGATCGGAGAGCCGCCAGATCGGATTGCGTCTCCCGACTTTACTTCATCATTTGAAATTCTCCACGAGAAGCAGATCGCTTCCCGAGTGATCGATCTGCGAATACACAATGGAACGTTCGTCAGGGGAGACAGAAATGCCATCGCCAACAGGGGCGTTGATGGTTACTAGATCGCGAACAACATGATCGGAAAAGCTCATAAAGCTGATCGTGAATCCGGAGGCCACCCCGCCGCGTTCAAAATACAATCCCCGTTTTCCCATGGCGAAGCACTCAAACCCAACCGTATTCGGCACTATCTTCGATTCAATGCCGCTATCGAGAGACAGCATCCAGAGGCCCGGCTCGGTGGTCTTTGTATAGATAATCTGTCTGCCGTCCGGCGACTCAAGCGCAATGGCCCCGTCATTCTTCGTCAGCCTCGTGGCTGGTCCTCCGCTTGCCGGCATTCTCCAGATCTGTTCTCCGCTTTCCCTTTCGGAACCGAAGTAGATCCATTCCCCATCATGCGACCAACTGGGCATGTAGTTCTCGGTTAGCCCGGTGGTAAGTTGCCGGTAAGCTCCAGTTTCAACATTCACGATGTACAGATTGGCGTTTCCAGCCGGGCGGGAATGAAAGACAATTTCCTTGCTGTTTGGCGACCAATGTGCCCCCGCGCTGATTGCTGCATGCAACCGGGTCAACTGGCGTTCGCCTGAGCCATCGCTGTTCGCAAGCCAAATCTCGGGATCACCCGAGCGATCGGATGTGAAGGCGATCAACCTCCCGTCTGGCGAAAGCTGCGGTTGGCCGTCGCCGCGAGTTGAAGCTATAAGCCGGGTTCGCGCGGCGCTGTGATTCGGTATCGGGCCGGAGGACGTCGAGTCGAGGCTTATGCGCCAGATGTTCGGGTCGGAAGTACCGCTGGAATACACAAGGCGATTGCTCGTAGCAGAAAGCGCAATGGACCTGCTACCCTCTCCAACGCCCTCGACGAGCCGGGCATCTGTATTGAGAAACGCCGCGACTCTCCAGATCCTCGATCCGGTGCCCACTTCCTTTCTGATGAACAGGATTTCCTGCCCGTCCGCAGACCAGACCGGATTTCCGGACCATCGGTTCCAGTGAGTCAGTCGATGCGCTTCAACCCTTTCGCCCTCTTCGTGCGGAAGTTCGAGCACAAAGATATCCGCCACCGCCGGGCCGATGTGCCGTGTAAATGCCAGGTAACGTCCATCAGGAGAGAAGGATGGCTCAGCATCTGTGTCAAATTTGGAGGGCTCATAGTTCAGGTTCTGCTTTAGGCCTGTGTTAACTGAGATCAGAATCAGCCGGTACATCGCCGAGAAATTGACATCCGTGGTGGCAATCCAGTTCCCATCGGGCGACCACGACACCCCGGTAGTATCCGTGTGGAGGAGATTAACTGCGATGGAGGCGAGTTTCCGCTCCTTTCCGCCTGAAGAGGGAATAATCATGACCGATGCCTCGATCCCGGAACTGAGGCGAATGAAGGCGATGCTCTCGCCGTCAGGGGACCAGGCGGGGCTCATGTCGTCATACGACGCCGATGTCAGTCGAACCGCCTGTTCGGAACCGATCGCCTTCACCCAAATGTGATAGTGGTCCGCGTCTCCTTTGTTAAACGCGTATGCTACCTGGCTTCCGTCGGGTGAAAAGCTGGGCTGTATCTCGTCGCCCAAATCGCTTGTCAGAGGAACCGCCGCAGGCGATGGTGATCCGAAACCGGCTGATTGGTTGCCGTCACTCGTTCCGGCCCGAACCAGAGAACCAGACTCAGGCGAAGGTTTGCGGCGAGCTTGCCATACCCCGTAATGCAGCAATGCCGCCCCTGTCAGGAGAACGAAGCCGGCAACAATGGCAACCCGGGCCCAGAATCCCGGTCTGGGGCGCGGGCCGACGTTTGCTGGCTGGTCTGCCGGCCCGCGGTAGCCTCGTCGCGGAAGCGTCCGGAGCAGAGCGGCAGTCAGGCGAACCCGGAGAGACTTCCCTGGTGACTTTGGGCCTGAAAGGCTGGAAGGTGACTCGTCGTTTTCCCCTTCAGGTCTGACTTCGGCTGCCACATTCGCTAAAGGCTCTCCAGCGCTATTGAAGTCATCTGATCCGAGATGGGATCTGGATTGCTGCCAGGCGTCCAATTCATTGGCGTACGCGTAAACTGAACCGCGTTTCTCATGATGATGGCGATGAACCGGAAGTTCTTCCGTCTCCTCCCATCTGCGTACAGTTCGCTCGCTTCGTCGAAGGTATGACGAAATTTCCTTCCACGACTCCAATCGGCGATCGGCTTGTCCGTTTGGGGCACCGTTTTTCGAAGGATCTCGCGGGTAAATTCCGCCCAATGACATACCCGACCCCCACCCCACAACGGAATTATACGGCCAAAAGCGGACAGAGGCGGTATGTCCTGTTTTGTCCGTTGACAGCTTCCGCGCCCACGGCTACAAAACAGCCTGCAACACAAAACACGTTACGTGTTTAAACCCAAATTCAGCGATCACCAAGAATAAAGATCGGAGAAGAGCGCGGTGCTCTCAACAAAGAGAGAAGAAATCAAGACGATCAGGAATCAGGTGGGTATTGGCAGACGGCTCACCCTTCCATCGAAACAATGTCCGCCGACGTCATCGCCCAACGACAAGTCCGGCCGGGACCGGAGGACGGAGGCCTCGAGTGGGTAGGTGTTCCGTCTAGCGAGCGAACCCAAGACAAAAGGAGAAAGTTCATGAGAAATACAAGACTCAGGAACCCAAGGCTGGTCAATCTAGCGTTGATAACGCTGTCAATCCTAGTTGCTCCTAATGTGAAAGCAGAATGCGGGGCCGCAACACATAACGGCAATGGATTGTCTCCGGAATTGAGGAGCCTTCAAGAACCGGCCGCACAGGGGAAAGAAGACTACTCAGACCAAGCTGATTCACACGAGGCACAAGGTGAGAAATATGACGATTCGAGGCATACTATTCTGGGTCTTTGGAAGAAGGTCTATTTTTCTGGAGGGATGCTGAATGATGTAGGTTTCACACAGTTCAGTGCCGGTGGCACAGAGCTCTTGAACGATGTGGGAGCGTTTAACGCGGGTAACAATTTTTGCGTAGGTGCGTGGAAAAAAGCTGGGCCGCGGAGCTACGACCTTGTGCATACGTTCTTTATTTTCGAGGGATTGAATGCCATCGGGGTTGCCATTGAAAAATCACATCTCACCGTGAGCCGGGACGGGAACAGGTTCAAGGGAACCTGGACTCAGGATAACTATGACCTTTCTGGGACAGTCGTCCCGGGAACCCATTTTGATGGCACGATAACCGGCACGCGAATTGCTCCTGGACTCGAATATCCGTTCCCCTTGCCCCTCTGAAGACTGGGTACCAGACTTTCGCTCGCCCCCTCTTCATTTCCGACAATTTCGTTCAGGGGTTTACGGCCTCTTCTGCGCGATCACCGGTGGAACCATATGGAGCCTCAGGGCTCATGGTGTGGCAGCCTGACTGCGGCAGGGAGCGGTGTGACGCTGAGTAGAAGCCTCACACCGCTGCCCATGAGTCGCAACCCAACCGGTCATTGCACTCTGGTCGCGCGAAGTAAGGCGAACCGACTTCGGTAGCGAAGTAACCGATCCGAACCAAATTGCTCAGAGTTCTAATGGGGCTTCATCGAGCTGGCAGTGCCGTTGCAGGGCTTGAATGTCACAATCGGATTAAGTAACGACAAGTCTTAGTGCAAGTCTTAGTGCTGTATCTGGAGCGCCCCATTCGCAGGAGTTCGCAGTTGGATGGTTTCGGGCGGGGCGCTTCGGATACAGCGACTTGAAGGAAGCCGCCCCGGCAGTGCCTATGTCCTTTGAATGGGGCTGAGCGGGTGTCCAGGATTCACGAAGTCGCTGTGATGGGTATGATGAGCGGCTTTGAGGTTCTGATGGAGCGGTGAAGCATCGCTCAGCAGCGTTTGGCAGACGCGGAAGAAACAGCTGACAGAGCGTTTCAGGTCTGATGAGACAAGGGATCTGCGTGCGCGCCATAGCACGTGCAAAGGCCGAGGATGTTGATAGCGGTTCATGCAGCGCACGGTTCCGGTTGAGGTGGAGAGCGAAGCAGGAGTTGTGCGGCGGAGAGCCGTTCAACGACGTGCATGTTGCCACCGCAGACTGGACAGTTCCATAGCGAATGGGGCTGATCGGTGGGCGACGAGGCCGGTGAAACAGTAATGTTCTCTGAGCCGCGGAGCAGTTGGAAGCAGAGCGGCAGGAGGATGGCGCGTTGCCTGTTGGCGAGGAATCCGAAGTTGCGGATGCGCACGAAGCCGGGCGGCAGCAGATGGAGCAGGAAGCGGC
>PLZC01000403.1 GCA_003151985.1 Acidobacteriaceae bacterium | reverse complement strand
TCTCCGCCGACCCGGCCCGCCGCCTGATAGGTGACGACGAGCACGGGTGGAGCGCAGCCGGAATCTTCAACTTCGAGGGAGGATGCTACGCCAAGTGCGCCGACCTGAGCGAAGAAAAGGAACCGAAGATATTCCACGCCATCCGCTTCGGCTCGGTGCTTGAAAACGTGGTGCTCGACCCTGCCACCAGCCAACCCGACTATGCCGACACGAAGCACACCGAGAACACTCGCGCGGCCTATCCCGTCGAGTTCATCGAGCAGGCGGTCATTCCCGGTGTCGGCGGCCATCCCCGCAATGTAATGTTCCTCACCGCCGATGCCTTCGGNNAGCAGGCGATGTATCACTTTCTATCCGGCTACACGGCCAAGCTGTCGGGCACCGAAGCCGGCCTGGGCAGAGAGCCAGTGCCGGAGTTTTCAGCCTGCTTCGGAGCGCCGTTTTTGCCGCTTGCGCCGCGCGTCTATGCGGAGATGCTGGGCAAGCGCCTCGNNCTGCTGGCTGGTGAACACCGGATGGTCTGGAGGGAAATACGGGGTCGGCAAGCGCATGAGCATCAAGGTTTCGAGAGCGCTGGTCCATGCCGCATTGAATGGCGACCTGGATAACGTGGAGTTTGTCACCGAACCGGCCTTCGGGCTACAGATTCCGGTCAGTTGCCCCGGCGTGCCGACGGAGGTCCTGAATCCGCGCAACGCCTGGGCCGACAAGGAGTCCTACGACTCGCAAGCCGCCGACCTCGCCGCAAAATTCGAAGCCAATTTCCACCGGTTCGACGCGCCGGAAGCGGTCAAGGCCGCGGGGCCGAAGGCGAAGTAGTCCTGATTCATTTGTAAAGACAAAACGGCCGTGCCTCAAGGGCATGGCTTTTTTGCGTGGACTGGTCCTTCCGGTATAGGTTTATGTGCTATAGTTCATAGTGTCAGGTAAGCAGATGCAAGTCCTCAAGCAAAGGGCCGAGCCGTCTTCCTTTTCGGATTCGCGAAGAACGAAAGGGAGAACATAAGCCCGGTTGAATTGGCTCTTCTTCGAGAACTCGCGGAGAACTGGCTTGCCGCAGAACCCGCGAAGATTCACACGGAAACTGAGGCTGGCAATTTACAGGAGGTCGAATATGAAGAAGAAACTTAGCAGACTGTCCGAGGCAATTCTTGAGATGGCCGGCGACCAATATCGAACCGGCATAATGGATAAAGCCACACATGAGAAGATCACCGTTCGCCTGCTTGGCCCGCAGGTTCCAGGTACNNGCGCCAAACAACCCAAAGGCCCGGCGCTGGCCTTGCTCAATGTGATTCGGCGGAAGGGGTTTGAGGCGATACTTTAATAGGGGAAGCCTTGGAGTAGCTCGCCCAACGAACTCGAAAATGTGCAGATATGACGTTACGTGATCGCGAGAATCAAATATTCGAGAAGTACCGCTCATTGGGATCGCCGATCATTCCTGACGGTGCCATCGACCAAGAATATGAGACGTCACGAATCCGCCTTCTAGGAGTCTGTCGGAAATAAGAAAATTGGAAACTGTAACCCATTCTGAATCAACAACATACGTAATTGCGTAGAATTTGCAAGTTGTTGATTCTAAAGGGTCGAAATTCTATTCCCGACAGACTCCTAGTGATTCTGAAGGAACCCAACGACCCCGATGGCAAGTGGGGCGCTTCGGGGGGGACATTCGTGAGTTTGGAAGGAGCGGCGGTCGGCCGGCAACATGGAACAACTTGGTTCGCTGGAGCGCTCTGGTTGACAATCCGGATCTGACTCTCGCGGAGATCGATGTCGCAGATTCCGAGGTACGACAGCGGCATCTTCGTCGCATCGCGGTCATGAATCTCAAGAAGCGACCTGGCCGCGCAACTTCAGTAATGAAAGATATACGAAGTTATGCGGAACAGCACTGGATCTTGCTGCAAGAACAACTCCAACTGTACAGGCCCTACGTTACGATTGCTGGAGGTGTCTTCCCCATACTTAGGGACCTTATGGATCGAACTGAGCGGCGGGAAGAGGGCAGCTGCTATTCATATTTTGAAGATGAAACCCTTGGGGTATGTTTCGACTTTTACCATCCCCAGCAGAGGCACTACAAGAACGAGGTTCTTTTTGACGACCTGAAGCGTCTGATCATCGAAAGGCTGGGTGGACAGAAGTATGAGCTAGCTAGGAACATAAAAGCACTTTAGAAATCAAAACCACAAACGCAAGAAGGCCACGCCTTCAGGGCATGGCCTTCCTCATTGAATATCAGCGCCGGTGATCACCTAATCTCCCACACCGTCACCCGTGCAGCACCATCGACCCAGCGAAGGTCAGCTCCCGTGTTCGGGATGAGAAGCTAGCTGTCTGGACCGAAGTCCCTTTCAAAAGCCTCTGCCGACCGCGCGCCCCAGTTGTTCTTGGGCTTCAGGCGGCCGCCGAAGAAGCGAAGAATCGGTGGCTCCTCATAGAATTCAAGACCGCCGATAATGTCGCGATGTTCGTGAAGCCACTTGAGCCGATCGGTTGCATATTCAAAGTGAGACATGGTGAAGACGCGCCGCGGAACTGCCAGGCGCAAAAGCTCGATATCGGAAGGCACATCGTTGCCCGCTTCATCGCGATCCATGGATAGCGTTCCGCGTACCATGCCGCGGATACCCGAGGCGATGTAGGTTGCTGCCGCCAGAGCTCCTGCGGGATAGTCGGTTTGCGGAAGATGCGCGACAAAGCGCCCAACTCTTCTGGAATGGGTGCCGTGAATCCCCACAATGTCCACCCCGGCCCACTCCCTTGGTCTGCATTTAGGATGGAAGCAGCGTGCAGACCATACGAGTACATACACCATCGGCCAAATACGACGTAATTGCGGGCAGCGGCCTTGTTGAGTCGCTGGCGCCGCGCATCGAGCGAGTTGCGGGCAAGCTGCCGCGGCGGGTTTTTGTAATCACTTCGGCGCCGATATGGGGGCTTTGGGCGAAGACCTTCCTGGGCTCCTTTGCCGAGGCGCCGGTGGCGCTTTTTCTTGAGCCAGGCGAGAAGCACAAAACCCTGGGAAGCGCAGAGAAATTGGCGCGGCAGATGGCGGCGGCGGGCGGTGATCGCGGCTCGCTCTTGATAGCCTTTGGCGGCGGGATCGTTGGCGATGTGGGCGGATTTTTGGCATCGGCGTACATGCGCGGAATCCCTTACGTTCAGGTTCCCACCACTTTCCTCTCGCAGGTGGACAGCTCTGTGGGCGGCAAGACCGGAGTGAATCTGCCCGAGGGTAAAAACCTCTTCGGCAGCTTTTACCATCCGCTCGCGGTGTTTGCAGATATCGGAGTGCTCGGGACCTTGCCGGATCGCGAGCTGCGCGCCGGGCTGATGGAGAGCGTAAAGGCGGGGATTATCCGCGACCGGACGCTGCTGCGCTTTATGGAGGAGCATTCCGAAGATGTGCTGCGGCGGGACGCGAAGGCGTTGGAAAAAGTGATTGCTGCGTCGATCCGCATGAAGGCCGAGGTGGTGAATATCGACGAGCGCGAGACCGGCCTCAGAATGATCCTGAACCTGGGGCACACGGTTGGCCATGCGCTGGAGCAGGTGACCGGCTACAAGACTCTGCTGCACGGCGAGGCCGTTGGATGGGGCATGGTGGCCACTCTTCATCTGGCTCAGCAACGCGGCGCCATTTCAAGCCGGCAAGCTGAGCGCCTGGAGAACCTGATTCACCTCTATGGTCCGCTGCCGCCCTTGAAGCTCAAGGTGGCCAAGGTGGTGGCATCTACCGGCGGCGACAAGAAGAACGTGGGCGGCGTGAGGAGATTTGTACTGCCGGTTGGGATCGGCGACGCCGGCGTTGTGGAAGACGTGACCGGGCCGGAGTTGGAAGCCGCGGTGGGCCACATGCTGAAACAGGCCGGCGCGCATCAATGACCACAACGGGAGCAAAGCCGCCGGGCGCCGAAGACGAGGCTGGCGCGGCCTTGGCCGTGCGGCAGATGTTCGACGCCATTGCCCCGCGTTATGACCTGCTGAACCACGTGCTCTCAGCCAACGTGGACCGGCTTTGGTGGCGGCGGGCGGCGCGCCGGTTCAGGACAGTGCTGGCCGAGCCCGAATCGGCGGTGCTGGATATCTGCTGCGGTACGGGCGACATGACCATGGCCCTGCTGAAATATCGTCCTCAGGGAGCGCGGCCCATTTTGGCGGCGGACTTTGCGCGAGAGATGCTGAGCCGCGCGGCGCGAAAATTCGACGCGCGCAAGGCCGGCGCGATGGTGCTTGAAGCCGATGCACTGCACCTGCCGCTCCCCTCCGCATCGCTTGACCTGGTTGTAAGCGCGTTCGGCTTCAGAAACCTTGCCAACTACGAGGCCGGGCTGCGGGAGTTCCACAGGGTTCTGAAGCCGGGTGGGCAGTTGGGGATTCTGGATTTCAGCGAACCCGGCGGCTTGGTCGGCAAGGCCTATGCGGTCTATTTCCGGCGCGTGCTGCCTGCCATAGGGCGGCTGGTGTGCGGGCCCGGAACCTCGCGCACGGATGGTCCCTACAACTATTTGCCGGCTTCAGTTGGCGCCTTTCCGCCTCCGCCCGAAATGCTGACGCTGATGGAAGCGAGCGGGTATGTGGAGTGCGCATGGCAGCCGTATACCTTCGGCATTGCCGGGTTGTACACCGGGAAGCGGGCGCCTGTAGTCTAAGAACGCAATGACATCCGCCGTCTCCATTCCGCCCGATTTCTCCGCTGAAAAGCGGCGCGTCTCGCTGCATTCCATGCTGGTGGCCGCGGCGATGACTTTGCTCAAGCTGGTCGCGGGAATCATGTCGGGATCGCTGGGCGTGTTGTCCGATGCGGCCCACTCCGGCCTGGATCTGCTGGGCGCGGCGCTCACCTTCTTCTCCGTGCGGGTGAGCGACAAACCGGCCGACGAGGACCACACTTACGGCCACGCCAAATTTGAGAACCTCTCCGCTTTCGGCGAGGTTCTTCTCATGGCCGTATCGAGCGGGTGGATCATCTGGGAGGCGATCCAGCGGATACTTCACCCGGTGGAACTGCACCACTCCATTTGGCCGGTTCTTGTGGTGATCACCTCAATTGGCGTTGACTTCTGGCGTTCACGGCGGCTTCGCGCAGTGGCCGAGCATACCGGCTCCGCGGCGCTCGCAACCGACGCCTACCACTTCGCCAGCGATATTTGGTCTTCGGTCGCGGTGCTCCTTGGGTTGGGAGCCAGTTGGCTGGGCGCGCAATTCGGAATTGCCGGTTTGCGCTTCGCCGATCCCATTGCGGCGGTGGTGGTTTCGCTCATGATCTTGCGCCTGACTGTGCGCCTGGGCCACGAGGCGGTGGGCGTGCTGCTGGACGAGATTCCCGCCGAAACACGTCGCCAAATCATCCGCGAAGTGGAGCGAGTGCCGGGTGTGCTGGCCGTCGAGCAGACCAGGGTGCGCCGGGCCGGAGCGGCTTACTTTGCCGACCTCACGCTGGCCCTGCCCCGGCGATACACATTTGAGCACACAGGCGAACTGGTCAACGCGGCAACCGCGGCCGTACATCGCGCGCTGCCCAAGGCCGATGTGGTCATCCACACCGTGCCCCGCCAGGCAAGAGCGGAAAGCATCTTCGACCGGGTCAGGGCCGTGGCCGCACGCAACAATGTGAGCGTGCATGAGCTGAGCGTGCAGTCGCAGCATGGACGGCTGCGCGTCGAGCAGCATTTGGAGCTGGACGAAAAGATGCCCCTGTTGGCTGCACACGATTTTGTAACAGCGATGGAGGCGGAGATTCTGCGCGAGACGCCGGAGATCGACTCGATATTAACTCACATTGAGAGCGAACCGGCGACGATCGAACAGCCTGAACAGATGGTGGAATTCGACCGAAGGATCGAATACGCGTTGCGCTCCACTGCCCGGCTCATCAAAGACATTGTGGATGTGCACGAAATCGCCGTCGGGCGCACCGGTGAACACATCTATCTCTCCTGCCATTGCACGTTGCCGGACGATCTGACCATGCAGCGCGTCCACGAGGTGATTACCGCTCTCGAAGACCGCTTCAAGCTGGAATGCCCGGAGGTCTACCGGGTGACGATACACCCCGAGCCGGTTACGGATAACTTGCGATAGAGTTAGGGTGTCGGAGCAGAACTCTTACCGTCATTTGCGAACATGCTTTGCGTTTGCTCTCTTAAGCATCTGGTCATTCAGCCCCCTTACTATCGATTGGCAAATATCCCGGCATTCTCGGAGTTCTGAGTTGGTGCATTTCTCAATACTCTCGTTACCTTCAGACAATGAGTGAACTATTCGAAGCAGGACTACCAGCGCTGAACTTGCTTCCTCCCCCGCTCCATGGCGCTTGGCGGTTACAGTTCGGTAAAGGTCACCAGGCTTCTTCCCATTTGCTGGCCAGAAAATCTGATCTCCGCTGAATGGCATTGATCCGCCGCCGGGTGAAGTGTCTTCTTCTCCAACCCTCACCGTACCGTGATCCTTCATTAATTTGTCTTCACGAGTCTTCTTAAAGTTCCTTACAGTCATGCTTCGGGCCACCTCAAACGAAGGCTGGAGTAACATTCGCGTTCATAGATCGAATTTCAAAACTCCCAAGCGATCTTTGTAGTAGATTCCACAAAAAGGAGGGCCATTGCGCCCTTCATCGCCAAGTCCCCTTGCAGATTGCTTAGGTTGGAAGGTTCGGGAATCGCCTTTCCGTCTGCACGCATTCCATCAACATGCATTGGAAGCGCTTCAGCAGCCAATCGTCGGGCGTCCTCCAGGGTGGAACCGGCTGTAACGCACCCGGGAAAGTCGGGAAAGCTGACACCGTAGTCCGAATGCTCGTCCTTGTGAACGTATGCAATGTATTCCAAGGTTCCGTCCTGTCGAAATGAGGATACCTATAAAGTCGCCTGTAGCAGTGTTGTAGTCCGCTATTGAAGGGTACGGGCTTCAGCCCGTACATTCAGAGCAGCAGGGAATTGGGCTTTAGCCCCTGAGGGAATGTTCACCGCGAGATTCTAGCTCCTTGGGAACAAGAACTCACCCAGAGGACGAACGAGCTGAAAATGATGCCGTGTCAGCGAAACTCTCGGGGAAATCGGCGAAAGCATCCCTCAGGGGCTAAAGCCCGCGACCATTTTGCGGGCATATGTACGGGCTGAAGCCCGTACCCTTCAGCCGAAGCCCGTAGGCTTCAGATGAGCCAACAACGGCGGGTGTGTCCTGATAAGGAAGGCAAACGATGATTGCCCACAGCGATTGGAAGCAAGGCGAAATTTTCGAGGGAGTTGCGGAGAACGGGAACACCGTCGTCTTTGACGCGGACTCCGAGCACAGGCATGGGCCCAGCCCCATGGAAGCTGTACTGATGGCGCTGTGCGCATGCACCAGCGTAGACGTGGTTTCGATCCTCCAGAAGAAGCGGCAGCCTCTGACCGGGCTGCGGGTGTCGGCTACGGCCACACGGGCGGACACCCCGCCACAGGTGTTCACGCACATCATGCTGACTTATTCGGTCCGCGGCAACCTGAGCCGCAAGGCCGTGGAGGACGCGGTGGCGCTGTCAAAAGACAAGTACTGTTCGGTGTCGAAAATGCTCGAAAAGGCGGCGGCGATCGAGTACGAGATTGTTTACCCCGATGGTGAGCCGGAGCCATGAGAGGCCGTCCCGTAGTGAACTTCTTCCAGGTTGGGTTGCTGGTGATGCTGCTTGTGGCGGTGGCGTTGCTGGCGGCAATCGCCACCATGCACTTTGCCATTCACGGCGCCGAGGTGCAAGTGCCCTCGCTGAAAGCCATGACTGTTGCCGAGGCCCGCAGCCTGGCCTCGGGGCTAGGGCTGAACCTGGACGTGGACAATCGTTATTACTCGTCCGATGTAGCGGCGGGACACATTCTCTCGCAGTCGCCCGCGCCGGGGACCGTGGTGCGTCGCGAGTGGCGCGTTCGCGTGGCCGAGAGCCTGGGCCCACAAAAGGTGGAAGTGCCGGACGCTGTGGGAACTGATCAGCGCGTGGCCGTGTTGAAGTTGCGGCGTGTGGGCTTGGATTTGGGCGTCACTGCGCATCTGCCGTATAGCAAGGCGGTAGAAGGAACGGTGCTGGCCCAGGACCCGCCGGCCCATGCCCAGGGTATCGAGCGGCCCAGCGTGAATCTGCTTGTAGCCGCGCCGGGCGACGATTCGCCGGACGGCTTTGTGATGCCCGACCTGACCGGGCTTCCTGTTGTGACTGCGCAGGCGGCCTTGGGAGAAGTAGGAATCAAGTCCGCAACACCGACCTTTGTGGATGTTCCCATAGCCCCTGTGGGCAGCGGAAACGAGCAGCCCAAACTCCCGGTAAACCCGGGCGCAGTGATTGCGCAGTTGCCTGCTGCCGGCACGCGCGTGGAGCAGAGCGCGCAGGTGAAACTCACGGTTGCCAAGTAGGCGTGGTCCGCTTTTTGTATCATGGCAGGGACAAGGAAGGACTGAGCCAATGGGATTGAATGAAGATCTCGAACGGATTGCATTGCAGGAGCGCGAACTCGAGTTGACGCATCTTGACGCCGCCGTGGCGTGGGAGCTGGGCAGCCGCATCCGATCGCTGGCCGTTGAGCGCGGGCTTGCAGTGGTCATCGATGTGCGCCGCTTCGGGCAGCCGCTCTTTTATGCCGCTCTCGAAGGCACCACCCCGGACAACGTGGAGTGGGTGCGGCGCAAGAGCAACGTGGTGGCGCGGTTCCATCGCAGTTCCTATTCTGTTGGATTGAAACTGAAGGCGAAGAACGAGAGTCTTCCCGAAGGCTTGTCGCTGGCCGACTACGCCACGCATGGCGGGTCGTTTCCGTTGGCCGTGAAGGGCGCGGGAGTGGTGGGCAGCGTAACCGTCTCCGGGTTGCCGCAGCGCGCCGACCACGAGTTGGCCGTGGAAGCGCTATGTGCCATGCTCGGGCGCGATTATGCGGCCTTGCGGCTCGGCGCGGAGTAGGGCTGAGAGTCGGAGGGTCAGAGCAGCTTAATTGGCATTCGTACTTTCCCAGGTCTCAAATTCGAGACCTGGGGCACCCGGCGTCCCATATCAGTTGATCTTCTCGATCGCGGCGATAAAGAAACCGTCCGTATTGAAAACGCCGGGGAGCAACCGAAGCATGCCTTCGGGGGTCAGCGTAGCTTGTAGCCTTTCCGCGCCCGAGGCGGTTAGAATCCCCTCCGCCAATAATGCCTCGATGCGGCTGGCGATTGAGATCAGTCGCGCGTTCGAGGTTTGCTCCAGCACGGAAGAAATTACCTGCTCATTCTCTTCCGGCTCCAATGAGCAGGTGGAGTAGACGACACGGCCAGCGGGGCGAACGGCACGTAGGGCGACGTGAAGAATCGCGCGCTGACGTTCTGCCTGCCGGGCCAGGTCCTCCGGCCGCAGGCGGTGGCGGATTTCCGGGTTACGGCCCAGCGTACCGGTCCCGCTGCAAGGCACGTCGGCAAGGACCAAATCAAAAACAGAATCTTCGGGCAGGAGGGAAACGTCGGCCAGACGGCACTCCACACGTTCACCCAAATCTGCAAGGCGCTTTCGCAGTTGCTCGAACCGCTGTGCATTCGATTCGCAAGCCACGATGCGGGCCTGGGGGTTGCGTTCGGCGAGAATCAGTGTTTTACCGCCGGGCGCCGCACAGCAATCGAGAATCGTACTGCCGCCGCCCGCAAACTCGGCCACCAACTGCGAGCCTTCGTCCTGCAGGCGTACGCGGCCTTCGCGGAATGCCGCAGTCGCAATCAAATCGCCCGCAGTCACGGTGCGCGCCGCTGTTAGCAACTTGCCCGGCTCCAAACTCACGCCGGCCGCGGCAAGTTCTTCTTCGACGGCGGGGCTCGCGATGCGGATGGCTAGAGCCGGCTGGTTTTGGCCATGGCGACAGAGATCTCGAGCGGCCGCCAATCCAAAATGCTCGGCCCAACGCTCGACCATCCATGCCGGATGTGCCTGGGCCAGAGCAAGATTGGCCGCGGTTTCCTCCGAAAAATCAAACCAGGGATCTGCCGCCAATTTGCGAAGCACCGCGTTCACCATGCCGGAGGCGAAGCGATGCCCCGCTTGCTTGGCCAACTCCACGCTCTCGTCTATTGCGGCGCGTGCTGGAATGCGGTCTAAGTGGAGCAGTTGAAAGGCGCCCAGGCGGAGGGCGATCAGCACCTCCGGATCAAGTTTGGCGTGGGGCCGTTTGAGCAGCACTTGCAGTTGATGGTCAAGCCGGATCTGCCAGCGCAACACGCCCAGCACCAGCGCCGTGGCCAGGTTGCGGTCGGCTGGCGAAAGCGCTTCGACTGCTTTGCCGCGCAACAAATCATCGGAATGGGAGTGCTCGCGCTCGACGGCCATTAGTACTTGGAAGGCTGACTTGCGCGCTGGGGATATTGCGGGCATCCGGGTCAACCCAGCCTCGCATCGGGGAGCAGATGTGTCCCGCGCAAAAACTCGGCCGCCGTCAGGCGCTTCTTGCCTTCGAGTTGAATTTCGAGGAGCTCGAGGCAGGTGTTTTGGGCGCAGGCCGCAAACAGGCGTTGATTTTCGACGCGAATTTGGCCGGGTGCGGCAGCCCGAAGCGAAGGCTCCCCGACCTCCATGCGATGAACGATCAGCTTTTTGCCCTCGAGCGTGGTAAAGGCGCCCGGCCACGGTTGAAAGCCGCGCAACCGATTCTTGAGTTCCGTGGCCGTTCGTGCTGCGAATTCCATCCGCCCGTCTTCGCGGTTGAGAATTGGCGCGTGTGTTGCCAGCGAATGCTCCTGCGGTTTCGCCAGGATTGTGCCGTTGGCCAGGCCCGCCAGCGTTTCCACTACCAGCGGCGCACCAGCTTGCGCCAGCCCGCCGAACAAGTCGGAGGCAGTCTGTTCCGGGGCTATTGGAGACGTCTGCTGGAGCAAAACGGGGCCGGTGTCGAGGCCCTCTTCGAGCAACATTGTGGTATTGCCCGTGACGGTTTCGCCCATGGCCACAGCCCACTGGATCGGCGCTGCACCACGGTATTTCGGAAGCAATGAGGCGTGCAGGTTGACGCAGCCTAATCGAGGCAGCGACAGCATCCATGGGGGGATTATGCGCCCGTAAGCCACAACCACGATGGCCTCGGGAGAGATCGCTTCGAGTTGCCTGCGGAATTCGGCGTTATTGCGGATTTTCTCCGGCTGGGTGACGGATAGCCCGGCGGCAAGAGCGGTCTGCTTTACTGGGGGCGGGGTGAGTTGCTGTGTACGGCCAGCGGCGCGGTCGGGCTGGGTCACCACCAGGGAAATATCGTGGCCTGCCGCAAGCAGCGCTTCCAGCGTAGGCACGGCAAACTGCGGCGTCCCACAGAAGACCAGTTTCACTCCCCTTACCATGTGCCTTCGCGCTGCATCTTGCGAATCCGGCGCAAGGTCAGGTCGCGCTTCAGGGCGCTCATGCGGAAGATGAACAGCATGCCGTCCAAGTGGTCGATCTCATGCTGGAGACAGCGGGCGAGCAGTTCCGCGCCGTCCATCTCGAACCACTTTCCATGCGCATCCTGGGCGCGAATGCACACCTTGGCGGCGCGAACTACCTTCTCGTGAATCTCCGGGAAGCTGAGGCAGCCTTCCTCCTCATATTGCTTGCCTTCGCTCAAAATAATCTCGGGGTTGATGAACACCAGCTTGTCCTTGGGCTCCTTGCCCATGCTCAGGTCGATGACCGTCAAGCGCTTGGATACGCCCACCTGCGGCGCGGCTAGCCCGATGCCCTGCGAGGCATAGGTGGTTTCGAACATATCCGCAATCAGCTTGCGCAGTTCAGCGTTGAACTCGGTGACCGGCTCACCGGGCTGCGATAGCACTGGCTCGGGATATTTCACAATCTTCAGAATCATTTTCGTCCGTTTAAAAGTTCCTTATTTGTTCGATGTACCCAGCAAAATTCCGTTGCATTTCAAGTGCCGAGTCGCCGCCGAACTTCTGTTGCGCCACGCCGGCCAGGGTGAGTGCGACCATGGCCTCCGCCACCACTCCGGCCGCCGGTACCACGCAAATGTCGCTTCGCTCATAGCTCGCGGCAGTGGTCTCGCGGGTGTCAAAGCGCACCGACTCCAGTGGACGGCGCAAGGTGGAAATTGGCTTCAAATAGCCGCGCACCACGATGTCCTCGCCATTTGACACGCCGCCTTCGAGGCCCCCGGCATTGTTCTGCGGGCGCGTGAAGCGCGTGGGTTTGCCGTTGTCTTCTGTAGCGTATTGAATCAGGTCGTGAACCTGGGAACCGAAGGACTCCGCGGCCACTACTCCACGGCCGATTTCGACTGCTTTGACCGCCTGGATACTCATCACCGACCACGCCAGCAGGCCGTCCAGGCGCTCGTCCCAGTTGGCATAGGTGCCCAGGCCGGCGGGCACGCCGTGCGCAACCACCTCAAAGACCCCGCCAACGGTGTCGCCAGTGCGGGAGACTTCTTCCACCTCTTCCTTCATGCGCGCTTCGGTCGCGGGGTCCACGCAGCCGAGGACGATTTCGCTGCTCGCGGAGGCTGCGGCGATTTCGTCCCACGTAGCCGCGCGCTCCAATTCGACGCGGCCCACGCGAATCACGTGGCTGGCCACTTCAATGCCCAACGTGCGCAGCATCAGCTTCGCCAGCGCTCCGGCCGCCACGCGCGAGGTTGTTTCGCGGGCCGAGGCGCGTTCCAGCACGTAGCGGGCGTCGGGAAAGTTGTATTTGAGGGCGCCGGCCAGGTCGGCATGGCCGGGCCGGGGCGAGTCCACCGCCTGGTGCCGGGCCGGGTCTCCGGCTGCGACGGGAAGCTTTTCTTCCCAGTTCTTCCAATCACGATTGACGATTTCAATCGCGATGGGGGTGCCGATGGTCTTGCCGTGCCGAACGCCCGATACAATGTGGGCCTTGTCGGTCTCGATTTTCATGCGCCCGCCGCGCCCATAGCCCTGCTGGCGCCGCCACAACTCGCGGTTGACGAAATCCAAGTCCACGGGCACGCCGGCCGGCAGTCCGGAGACCAGCGCAATCAGTGCCTCCCCATGCGACTCCCCGGCGGTTGAGAAACGGATCATAACTTCTTGATTGTAGCGGAGAAGCAGTGATCAGTGGTCAGTGACCAGTGATCAGTCGGCAGCAGTCCTAAGTCAGGCCTCTAATATTCCTTCTTTGAGTGCGTTAACTGCTTTCGTGTATTCTGCATGCGCCGGCACGATCGTGTATTTGGTTCCCAAAGCCGACCAAGCCCTGTTCACTGACCACTGTCCACGGTTCACTGTCCACTGAATATGAGCTACTTCCTCTTCAAAACCGAACCCGATGTCTACTCCTTCGACGATTTCCTTCGCGACAAGGAGACCGTATGGGACGGCGTAACCAACCCTACCGCCGTCAAGCACCTCCGCGAGATGAAGCCAGGGACGAAGTGGATCTTCTACCACACCGGCGACGAGCGCACCGCTGTAGGCACTGGCACGGTTGTGAGCGTCGACCCCTCCGACCCAAAAACGCCCATCGTCAAAGTGAAGGCAAGCAGCCGGCTCAAGCACCCGAAAACCCTGGCCGCCATCAAGGCCGAGCCGCTCTTCGCGGGTTCGCCCCTGGTAGTCATCGGGCGGCTGTCGGTGGTGCCATTGACCTCGGAGCAGTGGGAGTGGTTTTTGGCGTAATACTTCGTACATCGATAGCACCAGGTGCTATACTCACTGCATGGGCACCGCAGTCCGGAGATCGGAACGGGCTTTCAAGACAGGCTGGTTCACCAAGGCAGCGCGGAAAGCCCGAATCACGGATGTCGAGCTTTGTTCAGCCATCCGTCAAGTGATGCTGGGCCAAGCCGACGATTTGGGCGGCGGAGTCTTCAAGAAGCGTCTGAGCAAGAACCTGTACCGCTCCATCATTGTTGCGAGGGGCGGCCGGTATTGGGTCTTCGAATATTTGTTCGCCAAAAAGGATCGGGCCAATATTGAAAACAGTGAATTGGTCAAATTCAGGAAACTCGCCAAAGTCTATGAGACTCTGACGGAGCAACAGGTGGCCTGGCTGTTGCATGACAACTCCTGGACGGAGATTTGCAATGACAAAGAAGCGCAAGTTTAAGAGCGATGCGTTTGAGGCTATTCACTCCTCGGCCTCTGCGATGTTCAGGGTGGGGACAATCGATAAGGCAACCATGCGCGAATTCGATGCGGCCTGTCTCTCGGTTCCTGCCCCGCTGGCCCCTCGCCGCATCAAGCAGATTCGCGAGAGCCAGCATGTGAGCCAGCCAGTCTTCGCCCGTTATCTCAATACCAGCGAATCCACCATTGAGAAGTGGGAGACAGGCGCGAAGAAGCCAAGTGGGATGGCGCTCAAATTACTGGATATCGTCGAAAAACACGGTTTAAAGATGCTTGCCTGAGGGAAGGAATCAGAGTCCGAAGCCGAGTGAGGCTATCACTTGGAACCGGAGCCGTAATAAGATTTCCTTGTTTCCTTGAATGAGGCGATTCATGCTGGCTAAATTGACCGTGAAAAACCAACTCACCCTCCCTAAAGCGGTGGCCACCCGTTTCAAAGGGGTGGAATACTTCGACGTGAGCACGGATGGTTCCGCAATCACGCTCAAGCCACTGCGCCCGAGCAAGGCCGATGAAGTGCGGCAGTACCTGGCCGACCTGGGGATCACGGAGCAGGACATGTCGGATGCGATTGCATGGGCGCGTGAGAGCCATTGACTGACCCTGAGCGGCTGAGAGTTGTATTCGACACAAACACCGTAATTTCCGCACTCGTCTTCACGACTGGCCGCTTGGCTTGGTTGAGGACGCACTGGCGTGAGCGACGTTCGATAGCACTTGCTTCCCGAGCGACATTGGCGGAGTTGAAGTGGGTTCTTGGCTATCGCAAGCTCAAGTTGAGTGACGAATACCAATTTGAATTGCTGGGGGATTACGTCAGCGACTGCGAAACCATCGAAGTTGTTGAAGTCTGCCCCGTCCGGTGCAGGGATGCCAAGGATCAGCCATTCCTGGACCTGGCCCAAAGCGGCAGGGCCGACGTGCTGGTGACAGGCAACGAGGATGTGCTTGCGCTGGCTGGGCAAACAAGATTTGTGATTGAGATGCCAGAAGCTTATCGGCGCAGAATTGGCGGCGTCAGGACGCGGGAATAGATAAGTTGCAGCACTTCCAGGTATCAAATGCGAGGCGGAAAGCCTGGAGAGATTGACTCGTCTCGCGTACCGGTTTCACAATGCACCATGAGCAATGCACCGACTCGTGCCCGATCATTCGAAATTATCGAGATCGCCGATTTGCGCAAGTTGGCCAAGATTGCTCGGCAACAGATAAATTGCGCGTTTGTGCGACGACCGGAGATGCGCCCACTATATGAGTCCAACCTGCTTGGCATCTGCTTGTGCCAGGGCGCGGCAGATCATTTTCTAAACCCAATGTCCGCCAACGGCCGGGGAATATATGACTTCGACCTATGGGCTTTCTTCAAACGTCAGTCAAGTGCCAAGTTTTGGAATCGCAGACCCTCAACCGCCGACTTCGGAGTATCACGATTTGGTCGCAGCCCACTAGATCTACCCAAGTACATCGGACGTCGGGTCGATGTTCTTTGGCGAGATGTTTCCTTCTCGATTTGCGAAAGCCCAACCAAATCGATGCGACGATATTTCGCTGAACCGCAGACGAAAAGCGCACAAGAGTTGCGCAAGAAATCAGCTGTGCTAATTTGGCCTACGAGGTACGAGGGGCGTGTGATTTGGACGCCAGAAATTTGATCCCGCAACGTCCCTATTCCTTGTCGTCTCCCAGCCAGCGCCTGGTATTGAGTAACTGCCTCTGATCCAGTGCCCACACTCTGCCGGTCAGCTCTTCGGGGCCTTTGCCTTCCTTCTCCGACTTCTCGAATTCTCCGGCCACCGCTTGCATCTTGGCGTCGAGGTCGTCGAGAAAGTTCAGCACCAGCGCTTCAGGAATCATGGGCAGCTTGGGCGAGCCGAACTCCAGCTTGCCGTGATGCGACAAAATCATGTGCAGCACCAGCGTTTTGAGCCGCGGTGGAAAGCCGGGCAGGTTGTCCATTGTCTGCTCAGCCATGGCTGTGCCGATCTGGATGTGGCCCAGCAGGCTGCCTTCCACGGTGTACTCGAAGCCCACGTCCCAGGACAGTTCGCGGATCTTGCCGATGTCGTGCAGGATGACACCGGTCAACAGCAAATCGCGATGAAGAACCGGGTAATGCGGGGCCACGCGGTCGGCAAGCGTGAGCAAGCTGACCACGTGCTCCAGCAGGCCCCCCAGCCAGGCGTGGTGCAGTTGCTTGGCAGCGGGCGCCTCGCGATAGGACTGGGCAATGGCCGGATCGGCAAGCAATGTGGTCAGCAGGAGCTTCAGATTCGGCTCGGTGAAGGTTTCCACATAGCCGAGAAGTTGGCTCCATAGAGCAGCAACATCGTAGATGGTAGAGGGCAGCAGGTCGGATTTCTCAACCTCGCCCTCGACCGCCTCGCGCAATTGGTCCACCTTCACCTGAGGGCGGTCGTTGTAGCGCGAGAAACTGCCACGCACCTTCACGATGTCGCCGCGTTCGAACTCTCTGGCGATTCGGGGATCACCCGGTTCCCAGATGCGGCCTTCAAGCTGGCCGGTCTTGTCGCCCAGAATTACGTTCAGGTAGGGTTTGTTGGTCTTGGTGGTACACAATTGCTTGTATAAAACGAGGAAGAAGCCGTCGAAGGGCTTTCCCTCGTCAAATGCGGCCAGATCGGCGATATAGATGTCTTTCATTTGTCGTATCCCTTTGAAAACAAGGTGACTGAAACGTGTGCGTGGTTGATCGCCGAGCCGCTCAAGGATATCACGGCGCCGTTCGACGCCGGTGGAATGACGGGCGCATCTCTGCTGGAGCAAATAGAAACCGGGCCTGGAGTCGATCTCCAGGCCCGGTTTCTGTTTGGTCTACTGTTGCGGCTGCGGAGCCGGCGATGACGGCGGTGCAGGCGCTGTCCCCGGAGCGTCAGCGGGAGCGGGAGCGCCTTGGATCGGCGGGATTGGTGTAGCGACAAGAGGCGCCGGCGCTTCTGGCTTCTTCTTGTCGCTCAGCCGGGTCTTATCGCTGTTGGTGGCGGACTTCTTTTTCTTCTTGCTTGCCGTATCGCCGGCAAGGCCGAGAGGTCCGGCCTGGGTCTGGCGATCGGCCACCTCCGCGGCGTCGGGCGCAGCCGGAGCAAGGGCGTCAACTTTTGGTCCCTTCTTGGCTTTCTTTGCCTGCTTGACCTGTTTGGCACGTTCGCTAAAGCGCGACTTCCTCTCTACGGGCGCATTCTCCAGAGGATTCACTGGCTCTTGCGGGGTGTTCGCAGCGGCTTGCTGCACCGCTCCCGCATCCTCGGTCTTGGTTTCGGGCGCATCCGGCAGCGTCTTCCTGGGCGCCTTGCCAAGGCGGATCTTTTCCTTCTTGCCTGGCTTCATGGCTATCGGCGCTAGCGCATCGGCGTTCTTCTTGCCCTTCTTCTTCTTTTCGGCCACCGGGGTTGGCGTTGGTTGAGCCGACTGCTCCGGAGCCGGCGCGGCTTCAGCCGGGCTGGATTTCTGCCTGAACGTGCGAGCTGTTTCCCTGAAGCGGGTGCGCTCAATCTTCCGTTTCTTCTTGGGTTGGGGCGGAGTGTACGCACTGTAAGTCGGCTTGGTTTGGCGGGGGCTGGCCCCGGAATCTGTGTAGCCAGGCTTGATCTCGATATAGGACTCTTCGCGTAGCTGGGTCAGATAATCGCGGATGGCCGGCTCCATCCGGCTCATATAAAGAGCTTCCTCTACCTGCTGCGCCACGTCCTTGAACTCCGGCGCGCCGCCGGTAATGTGTTGCACTACCTTGAGGATGACGAAGCCCTGCCGCGTGCGAATCGGTGCGGTAAACTCTCCCGTCTTCAACGCAAACGTCTGGTCTTCCAGTACTTTGGCCAGGCTGCCGCGCTTGAACTGGCCCAGGTCGCCGCCCGAAGTGGCCGTTGATCCGTCGCTGAAGCTGCGCGCCAATTGCGCGAAATCGCCGCCCGAGTGCAGTCTCGCCTCTACGTCATCGGCTTTCGCTTTGGCAGCCGCCAGCTTTTCCGGATCGTCCGTGCCGCCTGGAGTTCCGGTGCTGATCAGGATCTCACCCAGATGCAGGCTCTCCTGCTGGGTGTATTCCTGTTTATGCTCTTCAAAATAGCGCTGCGCCTCGCCGGCGGTGATCTGAATCCTTCGACCCACCTGATCACGCATCACCTCTTGAGTAATGATGGAGTTGCGGATGTTGGCCTTGAAGTCCTCGAACGAAATCCCCTGATCCTTGGCCGATTTCTCCAGATCCTCCATCGATTCAAGGCCGTATTGCTTGCGGATCTCGTTCAGCCGGTTCACCAACTGGGTTTCACCGTTGATGCCAAGCTCCTTGCCCTTGGAGAGCCAGAGTTGCTGATCGAGGAGGTTCCGCAGCAGGTCTTTGTGGCCTTCGGAAATCTCCTGCATGGAGCGGCCCTGCTGGCGTGCTTCCTTGTCCAGCTCCGTCATGGCGCGATCGTAGTCTGAGCGCGAGATGACCTGGTCGTTCACGCGGGCAAGGATGTCCTCTACCGTGATGCCCCCATAGGGGCTCTCGGGCGCGGCGGGATGCGTTTGCGCCAAACCGGAACTTGCGAGCAGCAGCGTGCCGAACACGATTGCCGCGGAATTGCGAAGGATTCTCAAAGTCATAATTTCAGTTGACGGCAGGCGCTCTTTCACTACCTGAGGCATAGACGCCATTGTAAATGCCTGGGCAGCAGCGGCGCGACGCCACCGATGAATCGGGGGATTTCCGCCGGCTTTCTCGCCTGCCCGGAAGTGCGCGGCGCGCGAAAACGCGTAGAACCTAAGTGGCCGGCAAACGAATCCGCCCGCCGGGCGTCAATCAATATAATGCTATACTTTTACCCAAGACCCCTCTGTAAGGGCCTTTTGAGCGGTCTCCCAGCGGCCTTTATGCAAGCGACAAAGGCTGGATTTCGCCCCGGGCAAGCCCAATCGTTCCCTGTGGATTCGGAATCGTGCGATTGGAAAGCTGCTTTTGGGTACGTTTCGCATTCGCCGTTCGGAGGTTCCATCCACCCATGACGTCCCGCGCCCGCCGTGCATTCTTCACAGTTGTCGTTTTTCTCACCGTATGTGGCGTGGCAGGCAGCCTGCTTCAGCGCAAGGTGGGAGCGCAGTCTTCGGCAGACGAAAGCCAGCTTCGCGACAGCCTCAAGTCCTTCACCAATGTCTATTCACTTGTGGAACAGAACTACGCCGAGCCCATCCAGGGCGACAAGGCCGACGGGGCTATTTACGATGGGGCGATTCCGGGGATGTTGAGGGTGCTTGACCCTCACTCCAACTTCTACGATCCCAAGGCTTACGCCAAGATGCGCGAGGACCAGCACGGCCGCTACTATGGCGTCGGCATGGTCATCCAGCAGCAGAACAACAAGGTTTACGTCATCACGCCCTACGAGAACACTCCCTCGTTCCGCGCAGGCATCCGGCCGGGCGACATCATCGCCTCGGTGGACGGCAAAACCACAGATGGCATGAGCTCTGACCTGGTGGCCAAAGCCCTCAAGGGGCCCAAAGGCACACATGTTCAGGTCACCATGGTTCGCGAGGGACAAAGCAAGCCGCTGGCCTTTGACTTGGTGCGTGACGAAATTCCCCACCCCTCTGTCGACCTCAAATACGAAATTCGCCCCGGCATTGGCTACATCCACCTCACCCAGTTCCAGGAGACCACGGCACGCGAAGTCATCGAAGCCGTCGACAGCTTCGGCGACCTCAAGGGGCTGGTTTTCGACCTCCGCAACAATCCCGGCGGATTGCTCAGCCAGGCAGTCGAAGTCTGCGACCACTTGCTCAGCAAAGGGCAGAACATCGTCTCCCAACGCGGGCGCGCCTATCCCGACCAGGTGTACACGGCCACCCATGGCAATGACGGCCACAGTTTCCCCATCGTCGTTTTGGTAAACCGCAATTCAGCCTCGGCGGCCGAGATTGTTTCCGGCGCCTTGCAGGACCACGACCGCGCCCTGATTGTTGGCGAAACCACGTTTGGCAAGGGTCTCGTACAGACCGTCTATAACCTCAGCGAGAATACCGGCCTGGCGCTGACCACTTATCACTACTACACGCCTTCCGGTCGCCTCATCCAGCGCAACTACACCGGCGTTTCACTCTACGACTACTACTACAACCACGCAGGTGCTTCGCCCACCGATGCCACCAACCGCGAGGTCAAGTTCACCGACGCAGGGCGCACCGTTTACGGCGGCGGAGGCATCACGCCGGACGAGAAGGTCGAGAGCCCGAAGAGCAATCACTTCCAGGACGAGTTGATCTTCAAGTCAGTCTTTTTCCACTTCGCCGCGCACTATCTCGCCAACCGCACCGTCGACAAGAACTTCCAGATTGACGAACCGGTGATGGGCGAGTTCAGGCAGTTCCTCACCAGCCAGAGCATTCCCTGGACCGAGGCCGATCTGAATGGAGTTTCGGACTGGCTGAAGACCAGCATCAAGGAAAAGATTGTCACCAGCCAGTTCGGCCAATTGCAGGGCCTGCGCACCCTCGCCGATTGGGATCCCATGGTTCAAAAGGCGCTGACATTCCTTCCGGAAGCCCAGGCTCTCCAGGACAATGTCCACAAGGTGCTGGCCCAGAAGGCGATGGCGCGGGAAACCGGAGCCAAGCCCGTAGGAGTGCAGCCCTGACGCCGAGCCTTTGCAAAGTGCTCATCAAAGTTGAAAGGCCATCCCAACCAAGGATGGCCTTTTGCTTTGACGCGAGAAGCGCGGCCGATTTCCTCCCCCGGCCCTCAGGAGTGGTGCTCCTTCGAGCAACACGATTCATCGGAGATCTTCGGCGGGATGTATGACTGCGTTGGATCGACAACGTAGCCTTCGCTGTAACGATCGTGATGTCTGACCCATGCCATCGAGTGCGCTAACCCTGCTTCGTCGCGGCCCTTCGGCGTAATGTCCAGGAAGTTATACGCTCCCAGGAAGATGTCCAGCCCGCGCGCATAAGTCGAATAAGTGTGAAAGACGTTGCCGTTCTCTTCCTTGTAGAACACGCTGGCCCCCGGAGCTTCCTCGGCAGGAAACTGGGTCATGTCGTAGTTATAGTCCACCTTGCCCTTGGCCAATTGGTCCTTGGTGAAGGACACATGGTAGTCGTAGTTAAAGTCGCTGCCGAAAGACGACACCCATTTGAATTTCCAGCCCATGCGCTTCTTGAATGCCGCGATCTGAGCCAGGGGCGCCCGCGAAACTACGACCAGTGTGGTGTCGCGATTTGCCAGGTGAATTGTGGAGCCGTCGAAGTGGTCCCCTAGAAACGAGCAACTTGGGCAGCCCTCGCTCCACCCTGGGCCGAACATGAAGTGGTAGACGATAAGTTGATGCCGACCGCCGAATAAGTCGGCCAGTGACTCCTTGCCATTCGGGCCTTCAAATTCATATTTCTTTTCGACCTTTTCCCAGGGCATTTCGCGCCGCAAGCGGCTAAGTTCATCGCGCTGCCGGGAAAACTCCTTCTCTTTTGCCAGTAACTTCTTTCGCTCTGAAATCCACTCTGCTTCGGAAACTACCTTTGGGTGTTGTAACTCAGTTACGGTGCTAGCCATTGCGATCCTCCTTGGATGGGTTGGTTATGGGGATTTCGATTGCGGTGCTTTTGTTGAATAGCTTCTTGACCGCCAACAAGGTGACCCCGCCGGTCGTCGTTGCCTTGCAAGCGAGAACCGCGGCGGTTGCGATGCACACTGGACACATAAATGCCTCCTACCGTGATTTCTAGCGAGACTCGGCGCGCTTGCGGATGCCTTCCAACATCGAGGCCCATCCGCTCTTTATCCCGCTCTTGTGATCGTCCTGCACGAACCCGAGAGCGCTGTGCCGGAAGGCGATCTGCGTACCACCGTTGGACTCGGTCAATCGATATTGCACATTGGAGACGAAAGGATAAGACGCGAACAAAGGCCCGCAGAATTCAAGCAGCGTGGGCCGTTTGATGGCCTGCACATGTGCCCACAGGTGGCCATTATCGTCGCCCAGGTCGCGGTACCATCTGCCGCCCGGCCACGGCTCAATCTTCATGGGCATGGGAGTGCCGTCGCCCCTCTCATTGTGCTCGCCGAGTTGTTCAAGCATCGCCGCAAATGTGACGTCGATTGGTGCATCGACATGGATTTCCTGGGAAATGTTCAGCGTGAAATTCTCAAGGCTCTGTTCTGTCGGAATCATGATTTCTCCTTGGGGTTGGAAATTGGTCTAGCATTCTTGATCGTGCTTTCGGCCCGTTCCTTGATCCGTTGCAACTGATGCTGCCAGTAGCGCTCGAACGTGCCCGCCCACTCGTGCAGGGGACGGATTGCCTCGGCGTTTGTGCGATACAGCTTTTGCCGCCCTTGACACCGCATGTGTACCAGGCCCACCTTTCGCAAGACGCGAAGATGCTTCGATACCGAAGGCTGCTCGAATCCCAGCGCCGTCACAATGTCTCCAACCGGGCGCTCGCGCACCGCGAGGTAGACCAGGATTTCGCGCCGGCGGGGTTCGGCGATCGCGTTAAAAGCATCCGAAGTGGTTGCGGCTCGCGCCATGAAAGACAAATTACATTCTCTTATGGGAATATGTCAAGCGAAATAATCTTTGCCCTGGGTCGGGCCTGGCGATTGCCGGGGGAGCGGCTTTAGGAGGTGGCAGAAAAACGCTTCGAAACGGCCAAGATTTGTCACAAAAGGCCGCACTTTCGGCGTAAAAAGAGGCAAAAACTGGCGGTTTTGATTACCGATCAGTTAATAGGTTAAATTTTCAACTCATTCATTCTTATACGCTTATTTGACGGAGTCGACTGAAAAAACAGCAAATTGGCGAGTTTTTTGATTTTTTCGGCGTATCAGGACGGTTCAACCAAGGCTGAATTCAGTTTGGACGTCGTGGTCATTGCGCACTCTCCTTCGAATAGTGTGCACCAAGTGGTCGTAATGATGTGCAAACAGGCAAAGGGGAGGATGCCGGGTCGAGGTTTGGCTAACCCACCCTCTTCAGAGAAAAGCGAAGGAAGGGGACGCGGCAATTCCATCATGCACCGGGGGCTCCGGCTGCTTGCTCCGAAGAGGCCGCACTCAACGTGAGACGCGTCGCAATGCGGCTCGCGTACGTGCCGGCGCTTTCCTGATCGTTTGCCACCCGGCAGGCGAGCAGCAGCAAATAGTCGATCCATCCTTCTTCAAAACGGCCCTTCGCGTCAGCCTGCGACTGCAGTTCACTTTCAAGTTTGTGAAGAAGGGCGAGACCCGCGTCGAAGTCCGGGCCGGGACTGCGAGTTTGCGCGGCCCCCACGAGCGAACGCGCAAACCACTTATGAAAGACCGGCGTGACAATGCTCGATAACCGATTGACGATTGTGGGCGGGGCATCGCCAGAAGCCAGTTGCCCCAGGATGCTGTCAATGGTCACGTCGGGGCTCTGAAGAAAGAAATAGACTCCGCCACTGAGAGCGGCCTGCGTGCATGCAAACCCCTCCTCCGCGAGCACCTCAGTATAGGTGAGCTTGGCCCCCTGATGAAACAAATCGTTGAGCTTCGCGACCAGCATGGCGGAGAAGAAGTGATTGCATCCCAGGACGAGATTCCTGTTGGTCTGGGTGAGCGAGTAGCAATTGAGAGCGCTTTTGACAGCTTCAGTGGCGTGCGTATAACTTCCGTTGCCGATGGCGGCAAGAACTTCGACCAGGCTAAGCTGATGTTCCGATTCACCGAGCTTCTGTATAAAGTCGCTGAGGCGCTGCAATGGAGATTCGAAGGCGCCTGGCTGCTCCATCCACAGATTCAGCATTGCCTGCAACTGCAGTAAGGTCATGCATGTTGAGAATGTGGTGATGGAGAGACGAGCCTCAAACAGGCAGGCTTCATAAAGCGCCGCTATTTGCTTTGGTAACTCTATGCCGGGGGTTCCGGCTTGCGATGCGACCTTCGCAAATAACTGGATTCCCTCCGGCACCGGTTCGGTGCCCGGGTCGTATGTCCGTGAGTCTACATCGAGAACGTCGTAAACGACTTCCTGAAGGTCCTTGAGCGTGCCGGTCTGCGGCCATGCCGGAGACTGCGAAGATTTCAGAGTCCAATAAAGGTGGGCGCTAAGACGGGGAATTTTGTCCACCGGGGGCGGGTCAAGGACAACGTCGTCCGGTCCCGCGGGAGCGGTGGGACGAAACTCCGCAGGTTGCGTGCTGATGTAACCGATCACTCCATGGTTATCGCTTACGTTGCGATACCAGACACGTTTGCCGGAGTACTCGATGCCGGGATCGATCTTGACAACCTGCTCAATCTGCCATTTCGTGTCGGCAATCTGAGCATCGCAGATTCGATAGGCGCTTAGTACACGCCGCAGAGCCAGTTCTGCCGCGTCGGGCACGGCAATATCGCCGAAGACCTTGTAAGCTCCATCTGCTGCCACTGCTAAGCCTCGGTGAGCGACGCCATCACAGAGGCGCGAATCTGGCTGGCTTTGTCCTTCGCCGCGGCCGCGTCCAGTCCAAATTCGCGTAAAGATGCGGCCAGACTTTCTTCGGCTTTTTGAAGCTGTTCAGGAGTCGTCTGAGACGCCGGCGCCTGCACGCTGTTGAGCAGGTCGATGAATTCGCTCTTGTCGGCCGACCGGCTGAAATCCTTGTGCTTGAGGTTGGAGTAGAGATCGTCAAGCTTGGCCCGTGCAGCCTGCCCTAAACGCTCTGGCTGTATGAGTCCTTTCAGAAAATCGCCGATCAGCGAACCGGCGATCGACAACATCATCGCCTCTGGAATGAGGTGCCGCTCTTCCACCTCGGTATCACCCTTCTCGTAGATCTTCCAAGCATCGAGGCCAATGATGTCGGCAACTTCATACTGAAGCGATAGAGCGTCACCCATGTTGACTCCTTAACGCCGGCGCGCGTTTACCGAAAACCGGCGGACATTCGCACGATAGCACGAGACGCCGTTGAAGATTCTCGCTCCGTGCGTCTCATTAACACGGGACCCGCTTCGTCCTAACTGGTAAAGCCGGCTTACGCCACTGTTGGCAGCCCAGCCAGCGCCATCGCGATTTCTTCCGCCGGGTAGTCGTAGTTTTGCAACTTCCCGGCCTGGTAGTCGATATAACTCTGCATGTCGAAATGGCCATGGCCGCTCAAGTTGAAGAGAATGGTGCGGTGCTTGCCTTCTTCCTTTGCATCCAGGGCTTCGCGAATGGCGTGAGCGATGGCATGGTTGGCTTCGGGAGCGGGCATGATGCCTTCCGAGCGGGCAAACTGGATTCCCGCGGCGAACGCATCCAACTGCTGCACGGTGGTCGCTTCAGCAAGGCCCAGGTCCATCACATGCGATACCAGCGGCGCCATGCCGTGGTAGCGCAATCCGCCGGCATGGATGCCCGGAGGAATAAACGTGCTGCCCAACGTGTGCATCTTCACCAGCGGGGTTAAATGGCCGGTGTCACCGAAGTCATACGTGAACCTGCCCTTGGTGAGGCTGGGGCAGGCGGCTGGCTCCACCGCAACCAAACGCGCATGGCTCTGGCCCTTGAGCTTGCGGCCCAGGTAGGGCATTGTCAGGCCGGCAAAATTCGACCCGCCGCCGGCACAGGCGATAATCACATCCGGCTCATCCCCGGCCATGGCCATTTGCTCGATGGTCTCGAGGCCGATCACGGTCTGGTGGAGCAGCACATGATTCAACACGCTGCCCAGCGCGTACTTGGTGTTGGGGTCCTTGGCGGCCATTTCCACCGCTTCTGAAATGGCGATGCCCAGCGATCCGGTGGAGTTGGGATGTTCGGCCAGAATGGCGCGGCCCGACTCTGTCTGGTTGCTGGGGCTGGCCGTGACGGATGCGCCAAATGCTTCCATCAGCGCGCGGCGATACGGCTTCTGGTCATAGCTGACGCGCACCATGTAGACCTTGCAGTCCAGGCCGAAAAAGGCACAGGCCATGGCCAGAGAGGAGCCCCACTGGCCGGCGCCGGTCTCGGTCGAAAGGTGCTTGGTACCATCTTTCTTGTTGTAGTAAGCCTGCGCAACCGCTGTGTTTAATTTGTGCGAGCCTGCCGGACTGACGCCTTCGTACTTGTAATAAATATGCGCCGGCGTATCCAGCGCCTTCTCGAGGCGCCGCGCCCTCACCAGCGGCGAGGGGCGCCACTGCGCGTAAATCTGGCGCACTTCTCCCGGAATCTCGATGTCGCGCTCCGTCGACACTTCCTGCATGATCAGGCTCATGGGAAACAGCGGGGCCAGGTCGTCAGGCCCAATCGGCTGCAACGTGCCGGGGTGCAGCGTCGGCGCCAGGGGCTTGGGCAGATCGGGAAGAATGTTGTACCAGGCAAGTGGTATGCGGTTCTGCGGCAGGAGGTATTGGATTGTATCCATGGGCAACATTCTACCAGCGGTGACGCAAAAGGCGGCAGCCAAGACCTGTCCCTATTGAAACATTCAACGGGATTCATAGAATTCATCGCCTGTAGCCTGCATCACAGCGGCGGCACAGTTGCGGCTCGTAGTCTTTGAACGAAGTTTGTGGAGGAGTATCCATGACTACAATTGCAGCGGACAACGCAATCACTGTTCAGAACCTTTTGGCCGCCTTCGAGGGCGAGTCGAACGCGCACGCAAAATACACCGCCTTCGCCGTGAAGGCCGACGCCGACGGACTGAGCGGTGCCGCCAGCCTGTTTCGCGCCGCCGCCCGTGCCGAGCAGATTCACGCCGCCAACCATGCCCGCGTCATCAAGCAAATGGGCGGTGAGGCCAAATGCGAAATTCACGCCGTTGAGACCGGGACAACCCTTGAAAACCTGAAGGCCGCGCTCGAAGGCGAGCAGTACGAAGTCGCCGTCATGTATCCGGGCTTTCTGGCCGAAGCCAAAGAGCACAACAACACCGCCGCCATGCGCACCTTCACCGGGGCCATGGAAGCGGAGAAAACTCACGCACGGCTCTATGGGGAGGCGATTGCGCTGCTGGTCGGCGGCAAGAAGGACACGTGGATTGCCGCGACGCGCGATTTTTACGTTTGCCCGGTCTGCGGCTATACCTCCGAGACGGAAGAAGAGCACGAGCGCTGCCCGGTATGCAACTGCCCGTGGGAGAAGTTTGAGATCGTCCGATAGGTAGACGGTGGTTTCCATGGCGCCACAAACCTGGGTGCCCCAGGTCTCGATTTTGAGACCTGGGAAACCACAAAGCGCGAAACTAAACCGCTGTTCGTCCTGAGCGAGCGCAACTAGATCCGTGTGAAAAAATCCGAATTACCCGCAAGAACCGGATAGCCTCCAGGGCTCACATGGGCGACCATGGTTCTTGTGAACAGCAAAGCCCAATTCGCAACCGCCGCTCCCCCCATCGATCCGGACGCCGCCTGGCAGCAGGTGCTGCGTCGCGATCAAAGTGCATCGTTTTTCTATGCGGTTTTGACGACGGGCGTGTTTTGCCGCCCTGCTTGCACCAGCCGTCGGCCGCTCAAGCAAAATGTCCGCTTCTTCGGCTCGGCAGCAGAGGCCATTGCCGCTGGTTTCCGCCCTTGCAAGCGCTGCCGCCCCACTGCCGCCCTGGCCAACCCTTTGGACAAGTTACGCAAGCATATCGAGGCCAACGTCGATCGTCCGGTTCCCCTGGCTGAGTTGGGCCGGCTCGTCCAACTCAGCCCATTCACGGTGCAGCGACTCTTCAAACAGGAACTGGGCGCTAGTCCGCTTCAGTACCAGCGGGCGCTGAGAGCCGGTTCGCTGCGCAGCGGGCTCAAGAAAGGAGACCGCGTGACTGACGCAATCTATAACGCCGGATTCGGATCATCCAGCCGTGCATACGAGGGCGCCCAACTGGGCATGACGCCTGCCCGCTTTGCCGCCGGCGGCCTTGGCGAGAAGATCGGCTGGGCTACCGCCCGCTCACCCTTCGGCTGGCTGGTGGTGGGGGTGACAGCCCGCGGCCTGTGTTGGCTGGCCCTCGGCGGCACTTCTGCCGAAGCGGAGGCCAGCCTGCGCGAGGAGTTTCCCGCGGCAACGCTGCGCCGCGATCCGTCTCTTTCGCGGCTCGTGGATGTGGCGCTGGAGAGCGTGCGCGACGGGTCGGACCTGGCTCAGAGCCGGACCATGACAGAGTCCCTTGACCTGCGCGGAACGGTTTTCCAACTGCGCGTGTGGCAGGCGTTGCGACAGATTCCGCGCGGCGAAACAAGAAGCTACAGCCAGTTGGCGCGAGAACTGGGCAATCCCAAAGCAACCCGCGCCGTAGCTCGTGCCTGCGCCACCAATCGCGTGGCGATCGTGGTTCCCTGCCACCGCGTGGTAGGCGCAAGTGGCTCACTCACAGGCTATCGGTGGGGAGTGGACCGCAAGCGGCAACTGCTGGAATTGGAAGGCGGGCGAACGGGTTCCCTGACCGGCCCGCGGTGAAGCGATTGTGCGCGGTATTCTCCAGCGGCTTGGAATAAATTGGACAAAATGAATATCAATTTTGCTCGGGCGACGTGCGTTATGCAGGAGAAAGAGGGGAGTTGAGGAAGGAACATTCCCTCAGGGGGCTGCGCAAAAAGGCCCCTGCACTCGTGACTGATATTCATCTTGGAGCATTTATCCTTGCAGATGCCTGCCAGGCATCTCGGGCGGGTCATAGCTTAAAGTGAATCAATAGGACGATTCCCCCGTTTATTTTGAAGAGGCTACATGGAGCAAGAGATTCAGCCCCAGGTGACGGAAGCCGGGCCGGAGAATCATGCCGACGATTCAGCACTCTCCACCGAACCGCCAGTCATCGCAGAGGACGAAGAGGAATATCGGGGCCTGCGCTGGGTATTCATCGGGGACGATGGGCTGCGGGCCGGCTGGTCTGTGGTGCTTTTCGCCATTCTGCTTGTTCTTTTCTCTTTTGTCGTCGGGCCGGTGTTCTTGAAGCTCCATCTTGTAGGCAAGCAGGGCGGCTTCTCCGCCAGGGCGGCATTCTTCGGAGAGCTGATTCCGGTTCTTGCGATGTTGGGAGCCGGGGCCATCGTCGCGCTTATCGAGCGACGCCGCATTCTCGATTACAACCTGGCCGGCCCGCGGCGATGGTTCCATTTTCTATCCGGCCTGGCAACGGGGTTCGCAGGGCTTTCGGCGCTGATCGGGGCACTGGCCTGGGGCGGCTGGCTGCACTTCGGGCCGATTGCTCTCTCAGGTCCCGCCATCTTCAAATACGGCTTGTTGTGGGCTTGTGCGTTTCTTCTCGTGGGCTGTTTCGAAGAAGGGCTTTTCCGGGGCTATCTGCAATTCACCCTCACGCGCGGCATCCACTTCTGGTGGGCGCTGGGGATCGTTGCCGCTCTATGCCTGCGCCTGGCGCTAAGCACCAGGGGGCAGGGCGTATGGGGCGTGTATTTGATCGCTATCTTGGGATTGGTCCCGTGCCTGCTGCTGCATATAAAGGGGGTGAAGGGCAATGGCTTCTGGCAGGCGGCGTGGGTTACCTCTACCGGGTTTGGCTTCATCCACACCGGGAACAACGGCGAGAATTGGATTGGCATCTTTGCGGCCGCGGCGATTGGATTTGTCTTTTGCGTCAGCGTGTGGGTAACAGGCTCGGCCTGGTGGGCCATCGGATGCCATGCCGCATGGGACTGGGCGGAGACTTACTTCTACGGCGCTGCCGACAGCGGCAACGCTGCCACCGGGCACTATCTCACCACCAGCCCCGCGGGGAACGCTTTGTGGAGCGGCGGTGCCGACGGGCCAGAGGGCAGCCTGCTCGTGGTTGGCATTATTTTGTTGCTGCTGGTGGCCTTGCTCGTCATCTACAGGTGCCCGAAGCCCGGGCTGCGGAAAAAAGCATCGTTTTGAAAGGGCACGACTTCAGTCGTGCCGGGATTGTCTCCCTCGAAACAAGCCTTTTTCCGCAGCCTCTAAAGCGCATATCGCTTCTGGTGCCAGGCCCAGGCGGTGCGGACGATGTCGTCAAGCTGGGTGTACTTCGGCTTCCAGCACAGCTCTTGCATTGCTTTTTCGGAACTGGCGACGAGCACGGCAGGGTCGCCGGCCCGGCGCGGGTGGACTTCGGCCGGGATCGGGTGGCCGGTGACTCGACGCGCCGATTCGATTACTTCGCGAACGCTGAAGCCCTGCCCGTTGCCCAGGTNNCAAGATCGGAGACGTGGATGTAGTCACGGATACAGGTCCCATCCGGAGTGGGGTAGTCCTCTCCATAAATACGGATGGACTTGCGGCGGCCGAGCGCGACGTCGAGAACCAGGGGAATGAGGTGGGACTCCGGCTCGTGCGCTTCGCCCCGCGTCACGCCGCCCGGCCCCTCGGGAGCGCCGGCGACATTGAAGTAGCGAAGCGATGCATAGCGCAGCCCGTGGATGCGGTTCAGCCAGCCAAGCATTTGCTCAACCAGCAGCTTGGACTCACCGTAGGCGTTGGTGGGGAGAAGGCGGGCGTCTTCCTTGATGGGAACAGATTCCGGTTCACCGTAAACTGCCGCGGTAGAGGAAAAGACCAGCTTGCGCGGGCCGTGCGCCAACATTGCTTCAAGCAGCGCGAGCGTGGAGGCAGTGTTATTGCGGAAAAAGGCCTCCGGCCGCACCATGGATTCTCCGGCCTCAATAAGAGCGGCGAAATGGAGAACGCCGTGGAAGGGTTGCCCAGCCTCCTTGGCGGAAATAAATAGACGCTCGATAGCAGCGCGGTCCGCCAGTTCTCCCTCGACAAATTGAACTCCTGCAGGCAGAAGCTCACGCCGCGCATGGCTCAGATTGTCAAAGACGAGGGCTTGGTGTCCGCTCGCGGCGAGCAATCCGGCAACCGTACCTCCGATATATCCCGCACCACCAGTAACTAGAATATTCACAAAAAGTCACCTTTCTCTTGCACTTTGGTCTAAACTTAGGTGCAATACAATATTTCAAATTCGAACGGAATCAACCGTCCAAATTCGCGGTTCGCCGAAAGGCGTTCCTGTCTGTTGTATTGTATTCTGGATGCTGGCAATAAGCGGTCAATGAAGCTCTATAACATAGACCGGCAACGGGATATCCTTTAGTGAAACGGGTGAGTCCTGGTGTTTTGACTGTACCGCCCGGGATTTGAATGGGAGTGCCAGGCATGCTCCGCTTTTGGGATTCACGCAATACGCAGGGCGAAAATGGCAGCGAGACGCGAGCGGGCGCATTTCCAGCCTGCTTGCAACCGCCTTCTCCTGTCGTCATACAGATCAAAACAACGAAGAATCCTCAATTTGGATGGAATCCAAGGCAATTCTCGATTGAACCTGCGGAATGGGCAAGTCAAAGTGAAACAATCTTTCATGTGGTGACATCCGTCACGGCAAATCGAAGCATACGTGCTTGTGATTGCAAGCATCTAACTGATCACAGAGTTCCTCAGGAATCAGGTTCGGGCTCCTGTACTTCCCGCAAGTTTCTAATCGCAGTTTCGCTGCCCGGCCAATCGCGGACTCTGAGAGCATCACATCACGCCGTTTCCACGGCCTCAAGCGAGGACTGAAACCAATGACAGTGAACCGTTACCCGCACAAGATCAGTCTCGGATTGCTCCCCGAGCCCGAGGGGCGCTTAAAGTCGTTTGTCACAAGTTCGACAATCAACCTGATTCTTCTGGCGTTGGCGATCTTTGTCGGGGTGGCGGCAAAGCACGTAGTTGTGCAGCGCCAATATGAGCAGACGGTGTTGATCATGCCTAATACACCTCCGCCTGAGAAAGTAAAACTGCCGGAACCGCCCAAGCTGAAGGCGCCGCCGCCGAAGCTGCCGGAGTTCAAGATGGAGGCAGCCAGAATCAATATGCCCAAGCCGGAGCCTAAACCGGATCTGAAGCCGATTCAGATGGAGGCAAAGGTCACCGTGCCGGTCATGAGGGCGGCCAAGCAGGCCGTAATTCTGGCCCCGCAACCCAAGCAAGCCCTGGCAGCGGCTGCGGCGCCCGCGTTGACTCCCCAGGCCAAGCCTTCGACGACGCCGGTGCATTTCGGAAGCCTGCAAGGGGTTATTCCAAATCCAAATGCCACGCGGCCGGCAACCATCGCGGCCATCGGCAATCCCTACGGGGGCATGAGCGGACCGGCGGTGGCGCCAAGAGGAATTGTCGGCTCTACGGGCTTTGGCAATGGAACCAAGTCCGGCTCCAGCGCCGGAGTGGTGGGCAAGGTGGCTTCCGCCGGGATTCCGGGGGCAACCAATGTGGCTATGACTCCGCCTCAAGGCAAAGTCGTCGCCGCAGGCATTCCGGCCATGCAAACCGCAGTAGCGGCCCCCAGGATGATCGCCTCGCCTGTTTTCACCAGTCTTGAGGTCCTCTCCAAGCCGCCGGTTCAATACACATCGGAAGCCAAGCAGTTCAAGGTGCAGGGCGATGTGATCCTGCGCGTGACGTTTACAGCCGCGGGGCAGGTGGTAGTGCAGAACGTGGTGCATGGGCTGGGCCACGGGCTGGACGAAGAAGCCCGCCGGGTAGCACAGCAGATTCGCTTCCACCCTGCCACCCGGAACGGCCAGGCAGTAGACATGACGACGAATATTACGATCACCTTCCAGTTGGCCTAGCATCGTTGGAACCAAGCAGCGGCGTGCCGCGCAGTGCCGAAACGATGGATCCGGCCGGAAGAAGAAGAGAAGTTAAAACCAGGAGCTTGATAATGACGTTTCGGAAGATCTCACTCGCTTTTCTCGTCCTTTTACTGGCCCTTCCATGCGCGTACGCCAAGAAGCAACCAAAGTACGAGCAGGTGTACCCGCTGACCCCCGAACAGGCCGCATTGGTTGAGAAAGCCATTGGCCGCGAGAAGGTGCTGATAAAGAACATCCAGCAGCGCACGCCCCTGGTGGAGACCTATATCCAGAACACCAGGCCGGATGTGAAGCTCTACCAGATCCCGGTCGAAGACGAATACATGCTCAGCCGGGTGGACTTCGGCAAGGGCTTCTTCGACAGAACTTACTCAACCCGGACGGCCGGAAAGCACGGCGGCTTTTTCAAGGGTTCGCTCGGGGCGATCACCGGCCTTTCTAAAATGCTGAGGCTGGACAGGCGGTTCACTTACAATCCGCTCGGTTTTACCCAAATGATGTTTCTGGACCCCACAGGCTTCGACTCCCAGCACTACGTGTTCAGCTTTGTCCGCCCCGAGTTCCTGGGATCGGTGCGCACATGGGTCTACGATGTGCATCCCAAAGTCTCTGGAATGGGCCGTTTCTATGGCCGCATCTGGATCGAGGATCAGGAAGGCAATATCGTTCGCTTCAACGGTACGTTTACCGCGCCAAAGAACGAAGACGACTCGAGATACTACTTTCACTTCGATAGTTGGCGGATGAATGTGCAGCCGGGAATCTGGCTTCCGGTGGCAGTCTATGTGGAAGAGACGGAGCGCATTGAAGGCGAAAAGACAGTCGGGTTGAAAGCCCAGACTCACTTCTGGGGCTACTCGCTCAAGCTGCCCACGCGGGAAAGCGAAAACGTAAGTGTGAAGGTTGACGATGCCGTTGACAAGAGCGAGGATTCCCAGGACGTTGGCCCGCTTCAGGCCACGCGCGCCTGGGTTACCCAGGCCGAGAACAACGTGATCGACCGCCTGGTGGAAGCCGGCCTCGTGGCCCCTCTGACCCTGGGCGGTTATGAAACCACAGTGCTGGATCAGATCGTAGTCAACCTGGCGGTGCCCAATAACCTGGCCTTCACCGATCCCGTGCATTGCCGAGTCCTGCTTTCTACCACAATTGAAAGCACAACGGTGGGAAACACGATCCTTATCAGCAAGGGGCTCATCGACAGCCTGCCCAATGAAGAGTCGATTGCCTCGGTGGTAGCCATGGAATTGGCCCACATCGCCATGGGCCACCACATTGATACCCGCTACGCGTTCAACGACCGTCTGCTTTTCCCCGACGAGTCCACCTTCCAGCGCATCAATATGTATCACTCGGACCTCGACAACACCAGTGCGGCGAAGAAGGGGCAGGAATACCTCCAAGCCTCGATGTACAAGGACAAGCTG
>PLZC01000082.1 GCA_003151985.1 Acidobacteriaceae bacterium | reverse complement strand
GAAGGCTTCATGTATCCGAACGAAGTCGGGCTCCTATGGAGCGTGCTGATTGTCTTGTACCCTTTCATCACGGGATTGGTGGCCGGCGCATTCATTTTGGCGTCGCTGGAGCGTGTTTTCAAGGTGGAGGCGGTGAAGCCTACTTACCGGTTGGCGCTGCTGACGGCCCTGGCGTTTCTGCTGGTTGCGCCTTTGCCGCTGGCTCTGCACCTGGGCCACCCGTTCCGCTCACCGGAGATGTACTTCACGCCGCACAGCACCTCGGCGATGGCCATGTTCGGGTACGTGTACTTGTGGTACTTGATGGCTGTGCTGGTTCTTGAGATATGGCTGGACTACCGGCGAGAAATAGTGCTCTTTTCTCAATCTGCCGGGAAAGGTACGCGCTGGATATACCGGCTAATGACGCTGGGCTCCAGTAACATCAGTGAGCGCTCGCTTGCCATCGACGAGCGGGTGGGCTGGATTGTTACCCTCATCGGCATTCCTTCAGCGTTCCTGTTGCACGGGTATGTCGGCTTTATCTTTGGTTCTATCAAAGCAAATCCCTGGTGGTCTTCGCCACTTATGCCGGTTGTCTTCATTTTTTCGGCGATGGTGTCGGGCATCGCCGGGGTGATGCTTTTGTATATGGCGCTTACCAAACTTCGCAAGCAAAAGATCGACATGCGCTGCGTGGACACCATTGCGATGTATCTGTTCTACATTTTCATTATCGACTTCAGCCTGGAAATGCTCGACCTGATCCACCGGATCTATGAAGCAGACGAATCGTTTCGCAGTTTGAATTTCATGGTTCACACGCAGCTCTATTTTTCACACATTGTTGTACAGATATTCCTCGGTACGCTGGCCCCCATCATTCTGCTGGGAATCACGCAGGTGGTTAATCTGCGGGAGATCGTGCGCAAGCGCATCTATGCCATTGCCGGTAGCTTGACCATGGTCGGCATCTTTGCCATGCGTTGGAATGTGGTAATTGGCGGCCAGTTATTTTCCAAGAGCTTTCTCGGTTATACGACTTACAAGATGACCCTGGTTACTCGAGAAGGGTTGCTGATGGCAATTGTCCTTACCATCCTTCCGCTGGTCTTCCTGTGGGTTCTGGTTAAGTTGCTGCCTCCCTGGTCTGAAAAGAGTGCACCAGAAACCGTAGCAGCGGATTGAGTTCGATAAGTCGCATCGGGTGGGGAATATGGATGATCTTCCCGATAAATTAACGCAATTGGCGGCACGCCTGGAAACATTGGAACGGCGTGTCTTCCTCCTGGAACACTCGACCGAGGCACCTGCCTTGCTCCCAGCGCCAGGGCCCAGGGCTTTGCTCGCGATTCAGGCTCCGGATGAGCGCGCTTTCGGCCAGTCGGGCGGAGTGTTCTCTGTACTGGGCAAAGCCATGCTGGGTATTGCCGGAGCGTACTTACTGCGAGCTGTAGCAGAAGTAAGCGCCCTTCCCAAACTGGCGGTTGCAGCCGTCGCTATTGCCTATGCCCTCGGATGGCTGGTATTTGCAGCGCGAACCAAGTCTGGGGAGTGGATCGCAAGCGGTATCTACGCCTCCACCTCGGCGTTGATCCTGGCCCCTCTGCTTTGGGAACTTACACTCCGCTTCACAGTCTTGCCCACAATTGTTACCGCTGGTTTGCTTTCTGCGTTCGTAATCTCCGCCTCGCTGCTGGCGTGGGGACGCAACCAAGCCTCGATCTTCTGGGTGGCGAATGTTGCAGCGGCGCTTACGGCACTTGCACTGTTGGTCGCGACGCACGATTTGGCGCCCTTTATCGCTGCTCTTCTTTTGATGGCTGTTATATGCGAGTACGCCGCGGTGCGCAATCGAGATCTGAGCGTGAGGCCCCTGATCGCTATCGCGGCCGATCTTGCTGTATGGGCTCTGGTCTTTATCTACGCAGGCCCGCAGAGCGCTCGCGTGGAATACCCTGCGCTGGGCAGGGCAAGCTTGCTGGCGCCCGGTTGCCTTCTGTTTCTCATTTATGCAGTGAGTGTTGCTTTCAAGACTGTGCGACTCAAACGCAGAATTACCGTCTTCGAGGCGGGTCAGACCCTGGTTGCGTTTCTGCTTGCTGCTTGCAGTTTGCTTTACTTCGACCCAGGTTCCGGTGCGACCGTGTTGGGGCTTTTGTGCCTGCTCTTGTCGTCAGTCAGTTACGCGGTCCTGTTTCGCTTCCTCGATGGGAACGTTGAACGCCGCAATTACCGTGTATTCGCCACCTGGAGCGTGGGTTTGCTTGTGGCCGGCGGCTGGCTGTGCCTGGCGCCGCCGTGGCTTGCTGTCTGCCTTGGGCTGGCTGCTATCGTCGCCACTGTTTCGGGAGCCAGATTCGGCCGACTGACTCTTGAACTTCATGGGGTGGTCTATCTTGTTGCAGCGGCGGCCTCGTGTGGATTACCAGCCTATATTTTTGGCGCACTGGTCGGGGCCCTTCTATCGGCGCCCGCTTGGATCGCAGGTTTCGTATGTGTTTGCGCGGCCGCTTGCTATGCGGCCGGAAGGCCTTTGCCGGGGGCGAGAGCGAAGGAGCGCCTGCTTCAACTCATTCCGGCTTGCCTGGCGGTTTGCTTCATCGCGGCGCTGGCAGTGCGGGGATTGGCGTCTTTGATGTCGCTGCGCATGACGCCCGAAGTTTTTCACGTCGCTTTTATCCGTACTCTTGCCATGTGTACGATAGCCTTCACCCTGGCTTTCTTCGGTTCGCGCTGGCGGCGCATAGAGCTTAGCTGGATTGCTTACGCGGCGCTTGTATTTGTCGCGGCGAAACTGCTTTTTGAGGACCTGCGGCTTGGTCATTTGGGATTCATTGCCGCTTCGATATTTCTCTTTGCCGTGACCCTGATAGCGGTACCCAGGCTGGCGCGGTGGGGGCAAAACACAGAGGGCGGGACCGCAGGATCTCATATGAAATCAATGATATGAGGGGCTCCATTCCTGGTGTTGCCTGTCACATAGATTCTTCGGATGCGGGTGCTAAAATTGCCTGATTTGAAATCCGGCCCAACGGGCGGGCGGAATGGTGAGAGGAGTCTTTATGTCCAACACGCGTCGGGAATTTCTACAGACAGGTGCAGCTCTGGCCGCGGGTCTCATGGTCGGAGCAGCAAACAAGCTCGCTGCGGCAGAGGTGAAGGCCGCTCTGCCACCGGGCCGGGACACACAGTTGCCGGCTGCGACGGTGCAGGTACCCAGGATGAAGTTTGGCAACGTTGAAATCAGCCGGATGGTCATGGGGGTCAATACGCTCTATGGTTTTGCCCACTTCAATAACAATTACAGCGGCGCCATGCGGGACTGGTATACGCCGGAAAAAGTGTGCGAAGTTCTGCACCGCGCCAACGCTTTCGGAATCAATGCGTTCAACTTCGTCGATGTGCCGCGTTCCGGGGAGGATCTCGCCCGGTTCCAAGGTGAGGGTGGCAAGATGCACCTGATCATGCAGGTTACGGCGAACAATGACTCCGCCGACCTGGTCCGCAAATACAAGCCGCTGGCGCTGCAGAGACGCGGCGAGGAGACTGACGTCGCCTTCCGGAATGGCACCATGGCCGCCGAAAGGGATTGGTGCAAAAAGGCGCGCGACCTGGGCGTCATGGTGGGCGTAGGCGCCCACAACCCGGACGTAATCTCAATGGTGGAAGATCAGGGTTGGGACGTGGATTTCTTCTCAGGCTGCATTTACCGCCGCTCGAGAACCCCGGAGGAGTGGAAGCAGGTGCTCCACGGCGAGATGATGGAGTTGCCCAACGAAATCTACCTGCAAAGCGATCCGGCGCGCATGTACAAAGTGTTACGCCAAACCGCCAAGCCCTGCTTTGCTTTCAAGATCCTGGCTGCCGGACGCATCGAAGACGAAGCTGGCGTCAAGCAGGCTTTTCGCACCGCCTTTGAGAGCATCAAGCCGATCGATGGCATTTATGTCGGCATGTTCCCCAGGGGCAAGGACGAAATCAGGGAGAACTCCGAGATTGTCCACAGCCTCTTGACCACCGCTTGAGCCTGGAGCCGCCCGGCCGGCGAAGATAGCGCCCGATTTCTTCCACTCCGGCCCCCGCCTGAGTGGACACCATGCGGGGTCCGGAGAGAGAATGTCGCTTGCACAGGAGAGGCATCATGAAAGTACCTTCTATGACACGGCGGGACTTTGTGCGTCTGGGCGCAGGCGCGGTTACAGCAGGAGCGGTATTGAAAGGCACGCTGCTGGAACCGGTGGCGCTAGCCGCACAAACACCTGCAAGCGGACGCAAGATTCGTTTTGCATCCATNNGACCTCTATGACATGCACCAGAAGGCCGGCTTGGAGGCCTATGGCAAAGAAGTCCCAACCAGCAAAGACTACCGGTCGCTGCTGGACCGCAAAGATATTGACGCCGTCATTGTGGCCACTTCGGACCATCTGCACCGGCGCATAGTTGTGGACGCCTGCGCGGCGGGCAAGGATGTTTACTGCGAAAAGCCCATGTCGCACAACGTGGCCGATGGACTGGCCATGGTGGAAGCGGTGCAATCGAATAAACGAATTTTTGAGTGCGGAAGCCAGCGGGTCAGCTCGATCTTGTACAAGAAGGCCCATGAAATTTATGCCTCCGGGCGGCTGGGTGAGGTGCATCATATCGAGGCCTACACCAACCGCAACTCTCCCTCCGGCGCCTGGGTTTACCCCGTACCGCACGACGCCAGTCCCAAGACCATCGATTGGGATTCTTTCTTGAAGGACGCACCGCAGCGGCCTTTTGAGGCAGAGCGCTTCTTCCGCTGGCGCTGCTTTGCTGACTACGGTGAAGGGTTGACCGGCGATCTTTTCGTCCATCTGCTTTCAGGCATGCAAGGCATTACCGGGATCAATACCATTCCTGACCGCGCCTATTCGACGGGAAGCCTAACCCATTTCAAGGACGGCCGCGACTATCCCGACTTTATGACCACTCTCTACGACTACCCGGGCCTGGTCTTCACCGTGCACTGCAACCAGAACACCGAGTCTGGCGAGCAGACAATCTTCCACGGTAAACAGGCAACGATGGCGTTGGTCGGCAATTCAGTCATCATCACCCCGCAAGATCTGCGCCCCGAGCCGGAAGGCTACTCGCTGGATGGTTGGACCGCGGCCTCGAAGAAGCAGTATCTGGACGAGTGGCATGCGGCCCATCCCGCACCGCCCGTTTCGGTGGAACAAGTGGAGTCCTACTCAGTGCCGCGGGGCTACGACGAAACCGTCGATCACCTCGCGAACTTCTTCCACGCCATCGAAACGCGGGAGCACGTGGTGGAGGATGAGGTCTTTGGCAACCACACGGCAATCGCCTGCCACATGGGCAATCACTCTTACTTCCACAAGACCATCGCGACGTGGGACGCGGCCAGCAAAACCATTAAGGGCTGACGGGTGCATTCAATCGCAACTCGCCCACAGCGAAACAGTCAGGGGACGGGCTAAGGTCCGTCCCCTTCAACTCGTAGAGAAGACCAACTGTTTGACAGGAGAACATCGGAAATGAGTCATTCTTCACGTAGATCCTTCTTGAAGACCTCGGCGGCGGTTGCCGCCGCTGCATATGTCGGCGCCGGCCGCTTGGCCGCTGCCCCGGTAAAACTGCCTCTCGGCCTGCAACTTTATTCAGTGCGCGAACTGCTGCCCAAGGACTTCGAGGGCACATTGAAGAAGCTCGGCGCGGCAGGCTACAAGGAAGTTGAGCCCGCCGGCTATTACGACAAGACCGCGGCCGACTTCCGCAAGTCCCTGTCGGACGCCGGGTTGCGCGCCGTCAGCACGCATCATCCGCTGGACATGTTCCGCGCCAAGGCCGATGAACTCATCGAGTACGGCCACAACCTGGGCCTCGAATACATCGTCTGCCCTTCGCCGTCGCGGCGCGACCCCAATGCCAACGGGGAGCATATGACGCTGGACGATTGGCACTTCACAGCCGAAGAACTGAACCGCCTCGGCGAGAAGGTGAAAGCGGCCGGCATGTCTCTCGGCTATCACAATCACGGGCCGGAGTTCCTCAAGCAGGACGGCGTTGTTTTCTACGACGAATTGCTGCGCCTCACCGATCCGAAGCTGGTTTGCTTTGAGTTGGACTGCGGCTGGGCAGCCTCTGCCGGGTTGCACCCGGAAGAATACTTGAAGAAGACGCCGGAGCGCTTCCCGCTGCTGCACGTAAAGGACATGGTGAAGGGCGCAAATGGCGAGTACCACTCCACCGTAATGGGCAAGGGAGTGATTGACTACAAGCCGGTTCTGCGCGCAGCCACAGGCCTCAAGCACTACTTCATCGAGCAGGAGGAGTTCGATATGGATCCAATCGAAGCCCTCAAGCTGGATGCCAAGTACATGAAGAAGCTGGATATTTAGCTAAATCCGCACTCGAAATGCCGGGCGCTGAATCAGCTTCCGGCATTTCACCCCGCAAGGCCCGCGTTGGTCGGTTCTTGCCCTCAGTCCTCGACGAATGACTTCAACCTGGACAATGGCCGATCCCACTCGCTCGAGACGAAGGCCAGATACTCATGAAACTCCTCAATCGGCTGATGATCGCCTGCTCGGACACAGCATATGGCCTGCCGGGTCAGGCTAGTGCCGTGACCGCTTGAATG
>PLZC01000106.1 GCA_003151985.1 Acidobacteriaceae bacterium | reverse complement strand
CGTGGTTGGCGGGAATTCGACAGCCGGGACAATAACGAATGAAGGTGTCTACACCGCGCCAGGTGCAGCCGGCACGCACAGCCTCACCGTAAGAGATAACTCGCTTGGCACAACAGCGACGGCTACGATTCTTGTCTTTAAATCGGTCGCGGTGGACTTCGCTTCTCGCTCGGCCAGTCTGCACGCGGTACCGGCACATTTCTTTGGCGCCGAGCGTATGGTTTCAATGCACAGCACAGCCGACCTGGACTTTGTTGAGGCTGCCGGATTNNAACTACGCGCGTTTCTACGCGCTCACGCCGATCGTCTTCAAGACAAGTACGCCGGACTGGGCCCCGATTGATTCCGTTGTCCGGAAGATCAGCGCAGGAGGCGTACACATCATGCTGCAGATGTATCAGACTCCTCCGTGGCTTCAACCGGCCAGTAACCCATGCGGAACCGGAGCGGAACCGACAAACCTGGCCTCCTGGGGTGCGATGGCGGCACAGTATGTGAAGCACATGGACGCGACCTTCCCAGGGGTGGTCACGGACTACGAAATTTGGAACGAACCCAACACGACCGCCTTCTGTGGTGTCCCGGCAGCGTCAAAACTGACCGAGTATATGAAGCTCTATCGAGCCGCTGTCCCTCTTATGAGAGCGCAAGCCAAAACCGATGGCTCAACGGCCCGTGTCGGAGGCCCGGCGACCGCCGGCATGCAGACTACATGGGTCAACGCAATGCTCGCCGACCCCACCATCTCTCAAAACATCGATTTCATGAGCTATCACGATTACATGTTCAATAACTTGCAACTGGGGGCGCAATGGGATACCTACAATGGCACGATGTCCGTCTACCAGAAAACGCAAAATACGGGCGCCGGTCCCTTGGATGTGTATCTGCACGCTTCGCAGCTTGTAACAGCGGGAAAGCAGCCTCAGGGAAAGAATCTTCCAATTTATAACTCTGAGTACAACCTCGATTGGGATTACGCGAAGAACTGCTGCGCGAACGACTTCATTTATTCGCCGGTGTGGAATGGCATGTATATTGCCGGCGTACTGAACTCCGTCTACGCCGGAGCAGTAAACACGCCTCAACACATGGTGTATTTCGCGGCGACCGCGCACCCGTACTTCTGTCTCGTTGGCGAAATCGACACGAACATGGATTGCACGTACCTGGCCGGAAGCGCGCCGCAGGCATATCCGCAGTACTTTCTCTACCAGCTCTTTGGCTCCCCCAGTTATCTCGGTCTGCAAAACGGCGGACATATGGCGAATTCCATCTCCCCTGGGATCAAAGGAAATGGCCTCGCCGTAACCGCGTTCTATACCGCTAACCTGGACGCCGTCGTGCTCATCAATCCCAACCAGGACACCTATAGCAACATGACGGTGAATATAGCCAATACCGGCTTGACTGCACCGGTCGCGACGCTCTACCAGATTGTGGACGGGCGATCCATCCAGACATCGTCCCTGTCGCTGCAATCGCAGGGTGGCACATCTTATTCGGCGGTGGTCACACTGGGGCCCTACTCGGTTCAGGCAATTTCGATTCACCATTGATGCTGCAAACCAACTGGAAATGTTCTTTGCAACTCCACTTTTCGAATTCTTGCTCAACAGTCAGGGGTTTGCCTCGTCTAACCAATTGAAAGATCGTGATCTTCGAGGCATATGCGAATCAGAACCATTTACTACTGTGCAGTTTCGGGATTGGTCATCGCGGGCCTTGCGGTGGCCGGCCCCGCCCAGCAGGCTTCTCAAGAGAAACCGGCCGCGACATTGAAAGTTCAGGCCCGGGAAGTGCTGCTCCCCGTGACGGTTCGCGACAAGAAGGGCGCACTGGTAACCAGCCTGCAGGTCAGCGACTTCACACTCACCGAGGACGGCCGCCCACAGAAAATCAAAAGCTTTACCCGGGAGACCGATCTGCCCTACCGCCTGGGGTTGCTGGTCGACACAAGCCGCAGCCTCTCCGGCGCCATTGAGAGCGAGCGCAAGGCAGCTACCAAATTCGTTGACCGGATGTTGCCGGCAGAGCCGAAGGCGGGGCCCCCCGAGAAAACCGACCAGGCCTTCCTCATTCACTTTGACCGCGAGGTCGAGTTGCTCGAAGACTTCACCAGTTCGCGCGACAAGCTGCACCACGAGCTTGACCAGATGGGCGCATCCCGGCGTGAGCAAAACCCTGCGCAGGGGCCTGAGACCGTGAGTGACGGCCGGGAACGACGAGGTGGACACACTGGCACGCAACTCTACGATGCTATCTTTCTTGCCGCGGATGAGCTGATGAAATCGCAGGAGGGTCGCAAAGCTGTAGTGGTCTACTCAGACGGAGTGGACCGCGGCAGCAAGGAAACCCTCAATGACGCTATCGACGCAGCAGATCGGGTGAATCTGGTCGTTTACACCATTTACTTCAAGGGAGAACGGGAACGCGGCGCAGGTGACTTGCCCGAGATGGGCAATGACCGGCGCAGGGGTGGAGGCTATCCCGGTGGCGGCTATCCTGGTGGTGGAGGTTATCCGGGTGGCGGCGGCCGGCGCGGCGGTGAAGGCAAGGGTGAGACGGGTGTGGACGGCAAGAAGATCATGGAGAAGATTGCCGAGCGCACCGGAGGCCGTTTCTTTGAGGCCAAGAAGAAGGACAACCTGGAAGAAATCTATGCCCAGATCGCCGAGGAGTTACGCGGCCAGTACCTGCTGACTTACACGCCCGACGTTGTAGACAAAGAAGGCGGATTCCATAAGATCGCCCTCAAAGCCAACAAAGACGACTTGACGGTGGTTACACGGGAAGGCTACTTCGCGCCGGGCGGGGATGCGAAGTAAAGCTAAATGGTTCGGCCGCCCGGTGAATCCTCTTCGTCGGTGACTACGAAGAAATGGGTCAGGTTTGCCTGGCCGAATGACGTGGTAATTGCCACATCGGAGGCATCCCTGCCAGTGGCCATGAGAACGCGGCCAATGCGCGGCTGGTTGTTACGGGCATCGAATGTCCACCAACGGTCACCGAGGTAGACCTCAAACCAGGCGCTGAAGTCCATGGGAAGCCGCGAGGGGACGCCGATGTCGCCGAGGTAGCCGGTGGCATACCTGGCGGGAATATTCAGGGCGCGGCACAGGGTGATGGCCAGGTGCTGAAAGTCGCGGCATACACCGACCCTTTCAGTGAACACGTCGAGCGCGGTTTTGGTTGGGCGGGCCTGCTGATAATTGAACGCGACCTTGTTATGCACCCAATCGCAGATGGCCTGCACGCGGCCCCAGCCGGGCTCCAGATACCCGAAAAGTTCGAATGCGATGTTGGAGAAGCGATCGACCTCGCAATAGCGGCTGCTGAGCAGGTAGCAAAGCATCTCGTGGGGCAGATCGGCAACCGATGGCTCGCGGGCAGAGAGGTTAACGGCATCCGGCTCGCCTGAATCGCGAATCAGCGCCGAACTGCTGAGCCGCAAGTTCCCCTGCGGAGCGACGAACCGCGCACAGCGATTCCCGTAGCCATCGACGTAGTTGGACACTTCGAGCTTTGGTTCGGTCAGCAGCTCATCCGGCTCAATCAAATCGTGGACTCGCGACGGATGAACATTCAGCATCGCGACCATGGGCACGGCGGCGGGAATTTCAAATTGGATGTCGTATCCCAGACGGATCAGCATGCAGGTTCGGCACCTCTCGATTCACTTATGAAGGCGGGGGAATGTCTCGCCGCCCTGAACGACGAAGACACACGATTCAGGCCACTCTTCAGTGAGATGCAAACATCTCGGAAGATGGCAATCGGGCGGCGGAGCCAACCCCCAAGAACTTCTTATCGCCAGAAACATCAAAGGCGCGACTCGTAAGCCGCGCCTTTGAGGTTAGGTGCTGGTTGTAGTTTAGCTGGTGGTGTGAGCGGGGCCGGTCAACTTCTCTTCCAGAGCGGCCTGGGCTGCTGCAAGCCTTGCCGTCAACAATCGGAAGGGCGAGCAGGAGACATAGTTGAGGCCGATCTTGTGGCAGAACTTGACGGACTCTGGATCGCCGCCATGCTCGCCGCAAATGCCAACCTTGAGGTTGGGCCGGGTGTTGCGTCCCTTGGCCGTGGCCATCTGCACCAGTTGGCCCACGCCGGCCTGGTCAAGGGTGGCGAATGGGTCCTGTTTGAAGATGCCCGCCTTCAAGTAGGCCGGCAGGAAGTGGTTGATGTCATCGCGTGAGATGCCGAAGGTGGTCTGGGTCAGATCGTTGGTTCCGAAGCTGAAGAACTCAGCCTCTTCGGCGATCTGATCGGCAGTGAGGGCCGCGCGGGGCAACTCGATCATGGTTCCCACCATGTAGTCGACTGTCACGCCCGTCTCCTTGAACACATCCGCTGCGACGCGCTTCACAATTGCGGACTGGTTGCGCATCTCTTCAATGGAGCCGATGAGCGGAACCATGATTTCCAGATGCGGATCGCCGCCCTGCTTCTTGACTTCGACCGCGGCCTCAAAGATGGCGCGGGATTGCATCTCGGTGATCTCAGGGAACGCGATGCCCAGGCGGCAGCCGCGAAGGCCGAGCATGGGGTTGGTCTCGTGCAACTCCTCAACCCGCGCCAGCAGCGGACGAAGCTCGTTCAGCTTGGCCGACTTGGGATCGGTGTCTTCGAGGTGTTGAATTTCCACCAGCAGATCTTCCCGCGAAGGCAGGAACTCATGCAGCGGCGGATCGAGCAGGCGGATAGTTACAGGCAGCGATTCCATGCTCTTGAACAGGCCGGAGAAGTCGGCGCGCTGCATGGGCAATAGCTGGATGAGGGCCGCACGACGATCCGCCTCGTTGTCAGAGAGGATCATGGTGCGCATATGGCCGATGCGGTCTTCAGCAAAGAACATGTGCTCTGTGCGGCAGAGACCGATGCCTTCGGCGCCGAACTGCCGTGCCTGCGCGGCATCACGGGGGATGTCGGCGTTGGCGCGGATGCGCAGCCTGCGGACGGGATCAACCCAGGCCATGAACTTGACCAGATCCGGATCGTCCGGCTGGGCATCAAGCGTTTTGAGCTTGCCTGCAATTACACGGCCCGTGGTGCCGTCGAGCGAAAGCCAATCGCCTTCCTTGAAAGTGTGGCCCTTGACGCGAAGTTCCTTCTTGGCTTCGTCCACGGTGCAGTCGCCTGCGCCGGCCACGCAGCACTTGCCCATGCCGCGGGTAACGACAGCCGCGTGCGATGTCATGCCGCCGC
>PLZC01000328.1:40363-40497 GCA_003151985.1 Acidobacteriaceae bacterium | reverse complement strand
CGTAGTAGATGGGCGTGGTGAGGTAAAAGCGGGCTGGGTTGGATTCAGGTTTCGTCATAAGTGGGGCAGTTGCATGCAATTCTCCCCAGCGAGAGGCGGGAATCGAGAGGCAATCTACTCTTCATCTTACGGCA
>PLZC01000328.1:0-40356 GCA_003151985.1 Acidobacteriaceae bacterium | reverse complement strand
CCTTGAAAATCAAGGATTTTTGAGGCATAGACCTGTGTATCTGGAATTACAGAAAAGGCTTGCTGCCCGTCTCCGCTCCGTGTTGCAGGCAAACTACGGCATTGAACTCGAAACCATTCCGCTGGAGACACCCCCCGATCTCCAATTTGGCGAACTGGCAACACCCATCGCGTTTGAACTGGCCCGCAAGCTGCGCAAGGCCCCCAAAATCATCGCCCAGGAGATCGTTGCCTCGCTAGGCGAACTGGAGGGCTTTCAAAGTTTTGAGGTCGCGGGAGCGGGCTACATCAATGCGCGCCTCGAGCGATTGGCCGGTGCGCGGAGTGTTGCGGCCGGAGAGGGCTCGGCGCCGGCGGGCACGGGGCTGCATTCGCTGGTTGAGCACACCAGCATCAATCNNTCGACAACACCGGCGTGCAGGTGGCCGATGTGGTGGTGGGATTTCAGCACCTTGAAGGACTGTCGCTTGCCGCGGTGCGCGTGCTGCTGGATGAGTTGCAGCGAAAGGGCGAGCGCATTGACTACTACTGCTGGGACCTGTATGCGCGCACTTCGTCCTGGTACGAGCAGGGCAGCGCGGAAGAGAATGCCGGGCGCAAGAAGCTCCGCTACGCAACTTTGCATGAACTTGAGCGCGGCGGCAATGAGACAGCGGAAGTTGCGGAGCTGATTTCGACCTCCGTCCTGCGGCGGCATCTGGAGACGATGCTGCGCCTGGACATCGAGTATGACTTTCTGCNNAGATTCTGCACCTGAAGTTTTGGGAGGCGGCATTCGAGCAGTTGAAGCAGACCGGCGTTCTCTACTTTGAAAACGAGGGCAAGAACAAGGGCTGCTGGGTGATGACTCGGCCCGGTGCAGAAACGACCGAGGGCGCTACAGACGAAGACGCGAAGGTGATCGTGCGCTCCAACGGCACGGTAACTTACGTCGGCAAGGACATCGCTTATCACCTGTGGAAGTTCGGCTTGCTGGGCAAGGATTTTGGCTACAAGCCCTTTTTCAAATACTCCGACCGCGAGTGCTGGATCTCGGCGGAGAAGGGCGTTGAGCCTCATCCGCAATTCGGCGGCGCGCAGGCGATTTATAACGTGATCGACGCGCGGCAAAGCGACCCGCAGGCCAACGTGATCCAGGCCCTGCGCGGCATGGGCCACACGGCCCAAGCCGACCGCTACACGCACTTCAGCTATGAAATGGTGGCCCTGACGCCGCGCTGCGCCGTCGAGCTGGGTTACGACGTCTCCGAGGAAGACCTGGCTCGCCATTACATCGAAGTCAGCGGGCGAAAGGGTTTCGGCGTCAAGGCCGACGACCTGATTGACAAGCTGATTGCCGCCACGCGGGCCGAGGTGGACGCACGCCAGACCGGCGGCGCGGAAGCGGAGGGCCGCAGGCAGAGGATTGCCGAGCAAATCGCAATCGGGGCGCTTCGCTACTTTATGCTCAAGTTCACTCGCAACTCGGTGATCGCTTTTGATTTCAAAGACGCGCTGAGTTTCGAGGGCGAGACCGGGCCATATGTACAATACGCCGTGGTCCGGGCGCGAAACATCTTCCGCAAGGCCGGGGCTACGGAGGAAGCTGTGCTGGCGGAGTTTGCGAAACTGACGGATGCCGGCCTGTCCACCTACCTGGCTGACGAAGACATCTGGGCGCTGTGGCTGCGCGCGGGTCGGCGAACGCTGGTGCTGGAGCAGTGCGTTGCCACCTCAGAGCCGGCTTATCTGGCCAAGCACGCTTTTCAGTTAGCGCAGGAGTTCAATAACTTCTATCATCGCCATCACATCCTGACTGAAGAAGACGCGGGGCGGAAGCTGTTCCTGCTGGCAACGGCCGCTGTTGTGATGCGCGAACTTGTTGTGGTGCTCAGTTGGCTGGGCATTGAGAGTCCAGAGGCGATGTAAGAGTCCTGCTCCTTCAAAGGGAGACTTTCCATGAAAGCATCGCAAGGCGTCGGGGGCAACGGGTACCACCTGCAAACGTCCCAAACCGAAGAAGTAAGGAGTTACAGCCTCAAAAGGTGGGTAAAAGGCGTCTGCCTGCTGCTTGCGGCGGCGTGCTTCGTTTTCGGCTGCCTTCTGTATGTTGATTGGAAGGCTCTTCCTTGGCTGGAGTCCCTAAACATCCAAACTGGGGCCGCTGGGCTGATCTTAATGGGGATCTACCTCTGCCTCGGCGCATTCCAATACCGCGTTCTCCTCGATCAGGACTCGGTCACTGTAAAGGGTGTCTTTCGGGCGCCAAGCCTGCGCCGCGATGAGGTGAAGGGGCGCAGAACCTTCCGCAATCGAAATGGCGAATATACCGTGCTTGAACCGAAGGAGCTTGACGGGAAAATCCTGACGATCTCGAATTTCTTCGACCTGGACCAAGCCTGGTTCGACTGGGTTGGCTCGCTGCCGGATCTGGACGCTGAGGATATTGACGCGCTTCTGAAGGAAATCGCCGAGTCGAAAGCACGGGGCAAAACCAGCTACTAAGTCCGTTTGGAAAAGCTGAAGAGTGCCCCTTACTCCAACTAGATATTGTGCGCCGGACGGCCCTGATTTTATGCAAACGGGCAGAAGATCAACTGGCCGCGCCTGACACTTCATGATTTCCCTGTCCCGCGCCCATCAGCACCAAAGAGCGCTGCGCAAAGGGCGAGTAGACGAGAATTGTGGTGCACGACAGCGCCACTCCGAAGTTGATGTGGTGCAGAAGCAGGAATGGCGCGAGCGACCAAAGCACATCGACCGCAAGCAGAAACGGCCACAACTTGAGGATCTTCTCGCGAACGCCCGGCGCATGGAACAGCACCGCGCAGAGCAGAAAGACCCGAACCGGGATCATGATTGCGGCAGTCACGATAAGAAGGTTCAGTGCCGCCGTCGCCCTGGGCAGTGCGGAGAAGAGATCTTCAATTTCTGCCAGGTTGGCCAGAGCCCCGACATAGAAACCCATGTACATAAGCTGCAGCAGAATAAAAAGCGTTTGAACCACCGGATACGGGGTCTTGGGGAGCTCTTGCGGCGAGGCGAGTATCCGGTTCCGAAAAGCAACCCCACCCTCGGCCGGAACGGCAATTTGTTCCCCAGCGGACACCGACTCCTGAGTGGGCGCAAAATCACCGGGGACAATCCGTTCAACCGGGGCCACAAAGCGATAACCGCGGCGCGCCAGAGTCTCAACGAATCTGGAATTGCCGGCCTTGTCTCCGAGCGCTTCACGGATGCGATTGATGGCTGCGTTCACGCCGTGTTCGGAATCGACGAACGTTCCCTCAGGCCACAGCTCGCGAGAGATTTCTTCTCGCGTAAGCACCTCGCCGCGCCGCTCAAGAAGCATGAGCAACACCTGGAAGGGCTGCGTGTTCAGCTTGATGCGGATCCCCTGGCGGCGAAGCTCTCCACGTGCGGCGTCTGCTTCAAAGATTCCAAAGCGATAGCGCCGGCCTGCTCCTGGGACTGTCATCTGGTTCGTCGCACCATCATATCGCTAGTTCATTGTATCCGACTTCGAGTGTAATTCGAGGGCGTCCCGGCAATGTACAACTCGCGGTAAGTTTCGGAGATACATAGGCTTGGACGGTGAGAATCAATCATCCACAAATGAGATTCCATGCATTGCGTCGGATAGACGATGGGTGCAGGGTGATGTTCATGACGCGCTGTCCGAACTCGCAACTCCGCCTTCTGTCTTTCCTTTCCGGCCTCCTGATTCTCGTCCCTGCAGCGGCCGATCCAGCGTCTGCTGCCGTTTCAGCGTTCAGTGCATACACAAGTGCGGTAGAGTCGCGCCTCGCCGAGCGGCACCGCTCGCCAAGTGGATTCGTCGCTCCTTCAGGCAAGCAAGGCGAGCAGCGCCTGCGCAGGGGGGAGTTCATCGTGGAAAGGCTCACGCCGGCCAACGGTGCAGGCTTGGCAGACGCAATGCTGCACCACTGGCGCGGCACAGCCTTTGCTCCCGGGGCCAAAGCTGCCGACTTTGAACGGCTGATGCGGAATTTCAGCGCTTATCCAGCGACCTATGCCCCACAGGTGCTCGAGGCCCGGGTGCTCGCGCGGCAAGGAGAACAAGCGGAACGAGGGGATCGCCTTCAGGTAAAGCTGAGGGTCCGTCAGCGGCACGTGCTCACGGTGGTGATGGACACGACCTACGAGATCACCTTTGGGCGATTGGATCCTGAACACGGGTACAGCATCTCACGCAGCACACAGGTTTCCGAGATCGACGCGCCTGGCACTGACCGTGAGCGCGCGCTCAAGGGCTCGGAGGAGCACGGTTTCCTGTGGCGGCTGAATACCTACTGGAGCTACGAGGAGCGCGACGGCGGACTGTATATGCAAATCGAGTCGGTCTCCCTCACCCGGTCCATTCCCAAACCAATCGCCTGGGCGGTTTGGCCCTTTGTGGAGAGCGTGCCCCGCGAATCGTTGGAATTCACTTTGCGTTCCACCTGCAACGCACTGCGCAGGTAGCTCCGCAAGTTATCTCCGTAAGCAGCCATTGAGAGGAATCGAAGATGAACTCTGAATCAGTCACCCCAAAAATTGAAATGCCATTTCAACCGGCACGTCGGGTTAATCAGGCACTTACAGCATCGCTCGAGAAGCGCGCACTGCAATGGATGGCCGAACGCGCGCCCAGGTGGCTCAGCTCAGACCAACTTACGGTACTCGGCCTGTGCGCGCAAATCGGAGCCGGCATCTGCTATGCGAGTGCGCGCTACAACCGCAACGCTCTGCTTCTTGTGATCCTCTGCCTCGTGCTCAACTGGTTTGGAGACAGCATGGATGGAACCCTGGCGCGCGTGCGTCACCAGCAGCGCCAACGCTACGGATTCTATGTGGATCACATGGTGGATGCCTTTGGATCCATCGCGCTGATGTGTGGACTCGGCTACTCAGGATTCCTGCATTGGCAAACGGCGATCGCGATGCTGGTAGCGTTCTTGCTCCTGTCGAGCGAGAGCTACCTGGCTACTTACACCTTATCGTGCTTTCAACTTTCGCAAGGCATCTTTGGCCCTACGGAGATTCGCATTCTTCTTATCATCGGCAACCTGGCACTGCTGCGCAGCCCCTACTCGAGTTTGTTCGGGCACCGCATGTTGCTGTTCGATCTCGGAGGATCCATTGCGGCCATCGGCATGTTCTCGATGGCGATCCTCGTTACCGTGCGCCATACGGTGCAGCTCTATCGCCAAGAGCCGTTGCCATGAACACTTTCTTCCGCTGGGGCAAGTTCAATCTGGTGGGAGCTATTGGCGTGGTCTTGCAGCTTTCCGCACTTACTTTGTTCAACCGATGGACCGCAGGCCACTACCTGATTGCATCGGCCGCGGCGATCGAACTCTCACTATTGCACAACTTTGTTGCCCACCTGCACTTCACTTGGCGAGACCGCCGCAATCGCTCCACGCGTTTCGCTCAATTGGTGCGCTTTCATCTCTCCAATGGCCTGGTTTCCATGGTGGGCAATCTTGCGCTGATGCAAATTCTGGTTCATGAGGCGCATGTGCCCGTGCTCATCTCCAATGGCATCGCGATTTTGTGTTGTTCCATGGTCAACTTCTGCGTGGGAGACAACTGGGTTTTCGCGGTCCGTTCGGATAACCGTGCCGACACTCATCTGCACGATCAATGCGCCGCATGGAAAGGCTCCCTTGATCAATAAGCTTGCACTCTCCAACCTCGCCCATCGGCCTGTGCGGGCGGTCCTGAGTGTGCTTGCGATCGCCGTAGAGGTAGCGATGATCCTCACCCTGATTGGCGTAAGCTTTGGCGCGCTGGACGGAACCGCGCGGCGCACTCGCGGCGTCGGCGCCGACTTGATGATTCGGCCTCCGGGATCTGCGCACGTCAACGGCGATGCCCCGGCTTACCTGACTCAGAGTCAACAGATGCGGAAGCTACTTAATGGGTCACCCGATTCTGCTGTTGGAGGCTTGTGAAGCAGGCGAATCGTCCGGACTCCGTTGTTCCGTTGAGCGGTCCCCGTTACTTGCCGGACGAAGTTGCCGTCGTTTGAACACGAACCTCATCCCCGGAATGGATCGCATCGGACGCTGCTTTTACCACCTGATCGCCCTGGGACAGGTCACCAAATACTTCGACTTCTCCATTGACTGTCTGACCGGTCTGAACTGTGACCCACTCCGTCTTGTTATTTCGAACTCTTATAACGAAGGTGTGTTGTTGATCGCTCGTAACAGCCGACGCCGAAACAAACAGAGTCGGATAGCCCCGCTCCATCGGCCATGAAACAGTTGTGAAACTGCCGGGGGAGAGTTTGCCGTCGCGGTTCACAACGTCGAGTTCTACGGGCATGGTACGCGACTTATCGTCCACCTCGCGAGAGATCCGTTGAATGGGCGCCTTGAAGATTTGGCCAGGATAGGCGGGAACCGTGAAAGATACAACCTGCCCGGCCTTCATATCGCCCACCTGCGCTTCAGGAACAGGTACTACGAGGCGGAGACGCCTATCGTCGACGATCTGGAGGATGGGCAGTGCGCCGCCTTGGCCTGAAGCAGGTCCAATCAGCGCGCCCGGGTGAAGGTTCCGCGTTGTAACTACGCCCGCGAATGGGGCGGTGATATTCAAGTACGACTCCAGTTGACTTATGCTTCGCAATGCATCGCGGGCTGCGGATATATTTTGCTCGGCGGCATCGACCTGGCCCTGATCGGCTGATACCGCCTGGTTTGCTACGGCAACATCGTTCTCCGCAAGAACGCCGGGAGTCTTCGCTGCCGCCACCATATGAAGATAAGTTCCGTTGTCTGAAGCAAGCTTGGCTTTGGCCGTAGCGAGTAGAGACTGTGCGGCGCGAACCGCGGCCTCGGCCTGTGAGCGCTGGCTGTTGAGCTCCGGCGCTGTGAGCCGCACGAGCAACTGTCCACGCTGAACGCGAGAGCCACGATCCACGCTCACCGCGTCTACAAAGCCCGTCACCTTCGGATAGATATCAACCTGTTCGTAAGGCACAAGTTGTGCCGGCAGCGAGATAGTCGTTTGCAGCTTTTTTGAAGCTACAGAGATTGCGGCTACCGTAGTGGGAGCAGCAGCGGCTTGCTTTGCTGAGCCGGCACTCTTGTCGGAAGGCGCTGTGCTGCATCCAACAACTGCTAAGACCAGCGCAGCAGAAACGAAAGACAAACGATTCATCGCACAACCTCCGATTGCTTTTCGAACCAGTGGCTTTCCGGATCTTCAGGATCAAGAGATCGCGAGCCGATTGCGGCGTTTCGCTGCACAATGCCAAAGACCATGGGCAGAAGAAAGAGCGTTGCGAGCGTGGCAACCGACAGGCCGCCAATGACGGCGCGGCCCAGCGGCGCTGTCTCCTCGCTACCCTGGCCGATCGCAAGCGCCATCGGCACCATGCCGGCAATCATGGCTGCGCTCGTCATCAACACCGGACGAAGGCGCTCGGCCGCTGCACTACGCGCGGCTTCTCTTGCGGGAATTCCCTTCAGCCGGTTTTGCTCGGCGAAGCTGACCAGCAAGATAGCGTTTGCAACAGCGACGCCAATGGCCATGATCGTCCCCATGAAGCTCTCCAGATTCAGGGTTGTTCCTGTAATGAGCAGCATGAGAACCGAGCCTGTGAGCACAGCGGGCGCAGTGGAGAGAACCGCGAGCGCAAGCCTCAACGATTGGAAGTTTGCTGTGAGCAGCAGAAGGATGACTCCAATTGCCGCCCCGAGACCGATGACGAGTTCACCGAAGATCTGGTGCATCGCGCTCACTTGCCCACGGATTTGTGTCCTCACTCCGCGGGGCGGCGCTCCGGTGTCTTTAAGTGCCTGCTCGATTGCATTGTTTGCTATCCGCAAATCTCTTCCAGCTACATTCGCTGAGAGTGCGAGCATCCACTGCCCGTTCTGCCTGTCGAGCTCGCCGGGGACAGTGCCGGTTCGCAAATCGGCAAGCTGATTGACAAGTGGTCGAGCGCCCGTGGTGCTGCCGACTGGAATATTGCCAATGTCGGCGATTGAAGTCATCTTGGCCTGCGGGACCTGAACCTGGACCTGGTAACTTACACCGGACCTTGGGTCGCGCCAGTAACTAGGGGCAATGAAACGGCTGGAAGCTGTCGCAGCGACAACAGCCGAGCCGACAGCATCCGCGGTCGTTCCCAACTGCCCCGCCATCAACCTGTTTACGCGAATATCAACTGTTGGATAATGCAGCGGCTCTTCGTATTCGAGATCCCGAAGCACGGGAACGGCGGCCAGCTTTTGTCGGACTCGCTCAGCGTAGCTCGCGACATCCGCATACTGCGGGCCGGTAACTGTGACCTCGGCAAGGGACGCGGAGCCGAAGCTGAGTGTCTGGTTGATAAGATCGCCCGGATCAAAGGAGAAGTGCGTGTCGGGAAACTGTTGGGGAAGTGTTTTCCGCAGACGTTCTTCGAGGTCGGCAAGCTTTAACGAGGCGCCTTGCTTCAGGCCAACATTGATGATTGCCTGTTGCGGGCCGCTCGTCCAAAGGAAGACTGAATTGATGGGATAGGAAGAACCTTGCGTACCAACATATCCGAGACTCAGGTCGAGATTCTCGATTCCGGCCACCTCCTGAATGGAGGCGAGAACTCGCTTCACCATCTGCTCGGTCACCGCTACGCGAGTTCCATCCGGTGCGTCGATCCGGAGGCGGAACTGAGTTGAGGCAGCGGACGGGAAGATTTCTTCGGCAATGCGCGGCGTAATGAAGAGCAGCACCAGGAGCGCGACGATAATGTAAATGCCGAGGATCAAAGCCGGAACGCGCATGACCCGCTCAAGAGTGCTCTCGAATCGGCGGCGGAAGCGATCAAAGCTGCCTTCGACGTGAGCAGCATTTTTTTCTTCAGAAGATTTTGCCTTCAGCATCCAGTTCGCCAGAACCGGAACCAGCGAACTTGATAGAAGATAGGAGGCGCCCATCGCAAAGCCCACGGCAAGCGAAAGCGGAAGGAACAGAGATTGAGCCGGCCCTGTCATAAAAAAGGATGGGATGAACACCGCCATCACGCAGAGCATGGCAAGCAAGCGGGGTGTAGCGACTTCACGACTGGCAAGATGCACGGCGCGAGCCGTATTCTCGGCTTCGTCCAAATGAACATGAATATTTTCCAGTAGCACCGTGCCTTCATCGACTAGAACACCGACGGCCAACGCGAGACCGCCAAGCGTCATGATGTTGATAGTCTGGCCGGCGAGCTTGAGCAGCACAACCGCCGTCAGCAATGCGAAAGGAATGGTAATGACAACGATCAACGAAGAGCGCCAGTCGCGAAGGAAGAGAAGCAGCATGAGCCCGGTAAGGAGAGCTCCAATGATTCCCTCGCGCAACACGGACATCAACGCATTCCGCACATACTGCGACTGGTCGAACTCGTATGTGATCTTGACGTCTTCGGGAACGAGCGATTGAAAGCGGGCCAGGCTTTCACGGACTTCTTTTACAACTGTGAGAGTCGAAGCGTCGGGCCGCTTTGTGACCGGAATGTAGATGGTCCTCTTTCCGTTCAAAAGAGCGTAGCCCGCCAAAAGATCGGATGAGTCGGAAACGCTACCGACATCGCGAATATAAACAGATGCGCCTGGGCCGAGCTTTAGCGGAATGCTCAGCAGGTCGCCGATCTGCGTCACCGTCGTGTCCGTTGTAACAAGTGTATGCGCGGTTCCAATGTCAGCATTGCCGGCGGGCTGAATGCTGTTGCCGCTGGTCAACGACCGTGCGACTTGGTCCGGAGACAACCCATAAGCTTCGAGCTTCTGCGGATCGACGTTGATAACGATGGTTCGCTGATTTCCTCCAAAGGGCGGCGGAGAAGATACACCGGGAAGCGTTGCGAAAACCGGGCGAACGCGATTGAGCGCCAGGTCCTGAATCTCGCCAAGCGTCCTGGATGGGCTGGAGAAGACCATGTACCCCACAGGCAAAGTGCCGGCGTCGTAACGAATGACGAATGGCGACACAGTTCCCGGGGGCATGAACGCGCGTGCGCGATTCACATAAGAGATCGTTTCTGCGAGCGCCTCGCTCATATTGGTGCCGGGATGAAATGTGAGCCGCAAGAGAGCCGTGCCCTGGATCGACTTTGCCTCGACGCTCTCGATTCCGTTGATATAGAGGAAGTGGTACTCGTAGTAATACGAGACAAATCCCTCCATCTGCTGGGGACTCATGCCGCCATAAGGTTGCGCAACGTAAATCACTGGAAGATCGAGATTCGGAAAAATGTCCACGCGCGTCCGCATGATAGCGAGAATGGACGAGAGCCCCAAAGCAACCACAAGAACAAGGACAGTGATCGGGCGTCGGAGAGCTGCGCGAATTAGCCACATGGACTGTTAACGTCCTTTCGCCTGATTTTGCAGCAACTGAAGAAAGGGCTGGAGATCTCCCTGCGCAGCCGCAACCCCAAGTTCGGCGCGCCATATTCCGAGGTGGGCAATCAGGTCGTCGGCTTCGGCCTGGACCAGCACACCCTCAGCCGCAGCCACATCTACGACTGTGGCCAGGCCAGACCGATAGCGAGCCTGTTGCTGCTGTTCGCCGGCTTGGGCAGCAGACAGTTCCATTGGCGTATTGGCCGCGATTTGTCGGGCGCCCGCAAGGGTTGAACGAGCTTGCTCGATTGCGGCCGAGACATTTGTCCGTGCCAGGTCGTAACGTGATTGTTCAGCATCTACTTTGGCACTTTGAACCTTTTTCTGATCCCGAATACTGAAGTAGTCGAAGGCTGCGAATGTGACCTGGACACCGGCGGCCCAATTGAATGTGCCTGGCGCAAGGCCCGCAGTGCCGCGCTGAAACTGGCCGGTGAGGCCTGTGCCGGCGCCGCGCCCCGATAAAGAGCCTAATGCACGGAAGACTGGAACATAACTGCGGTCGATCATGCGCCTCTGAGCTTCTTGCTGTAATGACAATGCGTTCTCTTCCAGCACATATGGATGGACCGCTGCCTCAGTTGCTGCAAAATCAGACGTTGGATTGGCGGCGAGAAGTTGCGATGCGTCTATCGCCACCTGCTCGCCGCGTTTATCGATATAGGCTGCCAACACCGAACGCTTGACGGCTTGCTGAGTCTGCGCCTGGATCAATTCATTCCGCGCCAGCGCGAGTTGAGCATCGGCAAGGGAAGCGTCCGCACCGGGGCGGAGCAGGTTGTCCACCAGCACATGTACAGACTGGTCGAAAGTTTCATTGCGTCTGACGTTTGCCTGCGCGACCGTACTAATTTGTTGTGCGGCAGCCAGGTCGAGAAACGCACTTCCTGCCGCCGCCGTAACCTCAAGTGTCGTGAGGGCGGCCGCATGTTCAGCCGCAATGCTTCCTTCCCGGGCGGCAACTACCTTTGCACTTCGCACCCCGAAATCGAATGGCTGCCAACTGAGCAGGGCGCCACCCCCGCTGCTCCATGCGCTTCGCGTAACATCCGATGAGATGACCGGTCCGGAGATATTGGGAATCACGCCTTGCGGCAAAAGAAGGCCGTAAATATTGTTTGCGGTGGCTCGGTTTGTCTGCCAAAGAAGATCGGTACGCGGCAGATAGTCCGTCTTTGCAACGCCGATGGCTCCTTGCGCCGCACGCTGTTGTGCTTGCGCTGACTTGATGGCAGGATAATGTGCCCTGGCAAATTCGATGACCTGTTCGATCGTCACCGGAGGGGAGCCATTTGTCTCGAGGGACTGCGCTGGAGCGCTTTCTAAAATACCCGGACCAACGATGAAGAGCGAGCCAACGATGCATGAAAATGCAAACAAGGGTCGATGCATAGAGGTGAGCCTTGACTCCAGGTTGGAGCGACCTTTACCGTCTGAACAGGATCATACCATCGAAATTCGATAGTACGATTGCGGTTGAAAGCGAAAGGAGACTCTTTGGCGGCTCCAACACACCAGCGGGAGCTTTTTGCCGGCCTTATCCGCATTCACGCGCTGGTGCATGCTTCCTGCGAGCCGATCTTCGGGTTGGCGATGATGGAGGAACTCAATCATCATGGCTATCGCATCGGCCCTGGCACTTTGTACCCGCTGCTTCATGGGATGGAACGGGATGGGCTGCTTAAGTCGCAGTTGAAGAGCGCCAGCGGGCGCAGGCGCAGGATATACAACATAACTGCATTAGGAAAAAAGGCCCTGGGTTTGGCCAAAAAAAAGATAGACGAATTGCATGATGAAACTCCACGAAGAGCGCGCCAGCCTGCATATTTCAAAGCGTCGCTGAACGCCGACCATTGCGCCAGCCGCAAGATTTCCAGGCCTCCGCGCATGATGCGCAATCGTTTGATTGCATAGTGGGACGCCGCTTTGACTTCTCTGAATTATTGGAGTATATATTGCAGTTCTCACAATAACTCCCCCCTCCGATGATGAAAGAGATGAGGCCTATGTTTCAGGTTGAGGGGATTGCCGTATTCGGATTAGCCGTTGTCACATCAATCTCAGGCTTGGCGCTGGCTGCGCAAACCGCGGACCCCGCGGTCATTCAAGCGAGACTCACTTCACAGTTCAAATTGACCACAACGGCAGCCGACCGTTCGGAAATTGTCACTCCCGGTGCGGTTGTTGAGATGCACCGCCAAGGCATGATGATTTACAGTGTCGCGGCGCCTTTGCCACCTTCAAACACTTACAAGAACGGGAAAATAGGCCAAGGTTGGGGCGGTTTTGGAAAGGACCTTGCCATCACCATGTTGGCGCCGGGAGGGGCCACGTCGGACAGTTATCCGAAGGCTCAATTCGCGATTGGGGACAAGTGCTGGGTCACAGGGCTCAAAGTTCAAAAAGACAGTGTGGTTTTTCAGCTTTACAGCGACCCCATCGGCGATACCCGCTACTACGGGAATCTGAAGATTCCTTTTCCCAACAAGAAGGAAATGCCATCGTTAGATGCCGTCCTGCAAATGGTGGCAGAGGTGCTGACGGTTGTACCGACCGGGGATGGGTCTGCAACGGATGCAGGCAATCAACCTGCTCCGGCGCCCGGCATGAACCCGGCGGAAGGCGAACAACGGGCCCTCGTCTCTGGAAAGTACATCCTGACGGCCAAGGGCGCGGAACTCGTTTTTGTTTCCGATACCGCCGCGATCCTGCTTATCCCGGGCGCTCCGCAGAGCCGCGGCGCCTATCGCGTGACCGGAGATTCGTTGACGCTGACGGTGAATGGGAACTCCTTCGGTTACAGGATTCAACCTGACAGGCTGGTCGCCGCCAACGGAGAGATATGGCTTCGGCAGGGGGGCGCACTGCCGCCTGATTCTGGGTCGGCTTCATTTCAAGACACAAATTCCTCTCCGCTTCCCGCGCCACGCCAATATGAAGACGTTGCACCACCCCCGCCGCCGCCTGCTCCCGCGCCAACCATCGCAATGGGCCAGACGAGGGATCAAGTGACTGCCGCTTTCGGTGAGCCACAGAGAAAGGCGGCGGCAGGACAGAAGATGATCTTCTTCTACACGGACATGAAGATGAAGGTCACTTTTACCGGAGGAAAGGTCAGCAATATTGACTAGGCGTCAGCGCAGTCCAGCAGAGATAGAGGAGAAACACATGCGAGTTGCAATGCGGAGTTTGGCCCTGTCAGTGGCGGCAGTGGTGTTCTGTAGCATGACGCCGCCCACAGCCGCCCAGGGGAGCGATCCGTTAACAGCAATTCAACAAAAGCTCACGGAGCGGATCGCCTTGGCCGGGTTGGATAACAATGGAGAGATTGTCACCGCTGGGTCCGTAGTTATCTTGCAGAAGAGTTCGTTACAAATGTGTGGCACGACTGCTCCGGCCAACGCAGGCGCTCCGAACAACAGCTACAAGAACGGCAAACTTTCCGCTGGAATGTTCTCGTGGAATCTGGGCCTGGGCCTGCTGCATATTGACCCGAACTCGATTCCAATGCACACGTCCGCGGCCGGGGAAAAATTCTGGATCGTCCACTTCAATGTCAAGAAGAACGGGGTTGAATTCAAAATATGGACCGACCCTGACGCCAACAATATCCGCTACTATACGTGGTTGACGATTCCGTTTGACAAGAAGCAAGTCCCATCGCCCGACGAATTCATGAATACCCTCGCCGAAGTCCTCGCGGTAGAGCCGGTTCAGAATCAAGGAGGGCAACCTGGGCAGGCGCCAAGTGATTCTGGCCAATCAACTCCCGCGAACAATGATGGCGTCGGCCAGGATAACGCGGCATCCGCCCAGGGAATCTACTTTAGGCGAGACCTGAAAAGCGACACCATGGAACTTGGACCCAACGGTGTGTTCGCCCTCGTGCAGAACGGAAGGAAGTATGAGGGAAATTATTCGGTCGAAGGCCAAATTCTCACTGTGTGGGGCCCTAAGATCCCGGGCCGGCAGAAATGCAGTTTGGTTGGCAACGTCATTACAGATCCTGGAAAGACAATCTGGGAGAACCCAGGCGCGCCACAGAATGTTGCCGCGACGCCAGCCGTACCCCCTGCGCCCGCGGCGGTTACGCCCCTTCCCCAACCTCCCCCGCAGCGTGTGTATGAAGAGGTCGCGCCCCCGCCCCCGCCCCCGCCTCCTGCGCCAACCATTGCAATGGGTCAGACAAAAGACCAAGTGACTGCCGCATTCGGAGAACCACAGAGAAAGGCAGCCGCAGGACAGAGGGAAATCTTTTTCTACACAGACCTGAAGATGAAGGTCACTTTTACCTACGGGAAAGTGAGTTCCATTGACTAAGCGTCAACACGCCCGAAACAGAGTGCGGTACCCGAAGATCGAGAAAGGCAAGAGAACCCAATGTCCACTTCAATCCTTAGCAGGGCTAATGTTTCAGCACTGATCCTCGCCGGGCTTCTTGGCACTTGCGCCCTGGCAAGCGCCGGCCCCAACAAACCGGCCCCTCCGCCTCCGCCTCCCAAGCCTGCGGCCGCGCCTGCTCCCAGACCGGCGCCGCCTGCAGCTCGGCCATCAAGCAACCCGGGCGGCGGTGGAATGCAGCGGCCCAGCAATGGGCCTTCGACTTATCACCCGAACCCGAGTGGTCCCTCAGTGAATCGCCCAAACACAGGCGGCCCATCCGCCAACCATCCCAACTTCGGTGGTCCTTCTGCGAATCGCCCTAATACGGGCGCTCCTTCCGCCAATCAACCTTATTCCGGTGGTCCTTCCGCCAACCGCCCAAACACTGGCGGGCCAGGCGCTGGTCCGATAACCAATAGTGGAGGCGGGCGCAACATCACAAACGGGAGCGCCCCCGGCGCGCATATTCAGCCCGGTGTTGGCCTGCCCGCTGGATTTGCCGGAAGCACTCCCCATTCGACGATCAGAAGCTCTGCTCCAATCGCTCCCAGAAACTCCAGGGAACTCACTGCCAGAAGCGGCAGTGCTGTCCGCATGCGTTCCGACGGGAGGGCCAGCGATGTGCATGACGTCAAGCGCGGCATGGACATCCACCACGGGCTGAACGGCGGTCACATGGTCTCTGTCGATCGCCCGGACCACAGCCGCACCGTTTATCAAAAAGGCCGCCCAGGCTACGTGCAGCGTCCGTATAGCTATCACAACCACGAATTCGCCCAGCGGACTTACAACTACCATGGCCGCTCCTACAGCCACTCTTACTATGGCTACGGCTATCGAGGCGCGTACCTGCACGTTTATGCCCCGGGAATGTATTACGGACCGGGCTTTTACGGGTGGGCATACAACCCTTGGGCAGCGCCGATAACCTTTGGGTGGGGATTTGGGGGCAGTCCGTGGTACGGCTATTACGGGTACTACTTCACGCCTTATTCGGCCTATCCGTCTACTTCGTATTGGCTCACCGACTACATGATCTCAAGTGATTTGCAGACAGCCTACGCGGCGCATCAAGAGGCCGGCGAGGTTGACGGCGCGGCTCCCGCGCAGGGTGGACAACCGGAAATGACACCCGAAGTAAAGCAGCAAATCGCCGATGAAATCAGAAATCAGTTGGCGCTGGAAAACCAGGAGGCTACATTCAACGCGCACCAAATGGATGTTGACCCAGGTTCCAGCGGCATCGATCGCATGCTGAGCGATGCGGCCAAGGGCAAGCAGCATGTATTCGTAGTCGCCAACGCGCTGGATGTGGTGGATGCATCGCAAATGGAATGCACATTGAGCGATGGCGACGTGCTGGCACTGCAAACCTCGCCTCCTGCCGACTCCAAGGCAGCGGATTTGGTGGTGCTCTCTGCCAAGGGTGGCCAGGAGTGTCAAAAACAGGCGGTGGTTTCAATCGCACTGGAGGATCTGCAGGAGATGCAGAACCACATGCGGGAGACCATCGACCAGGGGTTGCAGGAACTGCAGGCCAAACAAGGCAAGGGCGGATTGCCCGCAGTACCATCAACCGTTCAGATTCAGGCAACACCTGCAGTTTATGCCTCAATCGAACCTCCTCCCGATCCGAACGCAGCCACTGAGATTCAGCAACAGGCCCAACAAGCCGACCAGGCTGAAAAAGAAGTGACTGCGGAGGCAACGCAACCCAACGGAATCCAGTAATCACTCGCCCCGCGCCGGCAGCCCGGCGCGGGGGCGGTGACCACTGTGGTGTCCTGTGCGGCAAACAGCTTAACCAGATCAGTGAACTCCTCCGTCCGGATTTGAACCTGTGTGCAATCCAGACAGCGCCAACCAAATTCGCGCCGGGAGAGATGAAAGGAACCTATGCAGATCTTTGCTTTTCTCGATCCGTTTTTCCACGCATTGAGCGATGGGAAGCTTATTCGCCTCACGGTGGCCTGGGTGCTTCGGGTCCTCGCGGTCCTCGTTGCACTCATCGGACTGTTCTGGTTTATTGCCTTTATCGGCTTTGGATTCAAAGCCAGCGAGAACGCGTTGGGAACCCGGTCTGCGGGCATACTGATTGGGTGCGTGCTTTTCGCAATCTTCGGCCTGGCTTGGGGTTACCTGGCGGCTGGAGTCATCATGTTCCGTGCACGCTCGATAACGGAATTGGGAGATAGCCATTTCACCGTACTCTCCATCCTTTCCATGCTTTTCAGACTCAACGGCGAAGTGTTGTTTGTTACCTATTCCCTGGTTGGCGTGGGCGGATGCCTCTTTGTTTGGTTCACAGATTTCAGTCCATTCTCTCAACTGGGCATGCTTGGCGAACGGCTGCCATTTGCCGGGGGCGCGAGTAGTGGTTTCCTGGGCGGAATCGAATTGGCGGTTCTTTTTCTTCTGCTCGCTTTTGCCGGCATCGTCTTCTTCTACGCCCTGGCAGAATTGAGCGTTGTGCTTGTTGAAATTGCCTTGAATACAAGGGGACTGATCGCCAAGCCAGTGGCAGAAAGCCAGCCCGCGGCACCCTCAGTCACAGCCGCGATCCCTCAAGTGCAGCCACCGCCGCCCCAGGTCGACCAACCCGTCTTCCGTGCCAATGGCAAGTGCAGGAAGTGCGGACAGCCACTCGATACAGGCAGCACTTTCTGTGACGAGTGCGGAACCGCGGTAGGCTGACATGGCGAATAAATTCTGCTCAAAGTGTGGAAAAGAACTGGCTGCAGGCAGGCGCTTTTGCGGAGGATGCGGTCAGCCAGTCGCTGTTCCGGCTATCCAAACTCCGCCAGAGTCTGCGCTAGCATTCAAGGCGGCAACTTCCATTTGTGCAAAGTGTGGAACTGCCCTGCCCCCAGGCAAGCGCTTTTGCAAGCAGTGCGGTCATCCGGTGGGCGAGCCGGTTCCGCCAGACATGCAAGCTCCAGCCGCCGCCTCCTCCGTGTTAGCGAAAGGCCCGACAGTCCAGGCCTGCAAGCAATGCGGCTCAGCTCTCGTGCCCGGCAAGCGGTTCTGCAAAAGCTGCGGACATGCCACCGATGCGCCGCCCGCAGAGTCCGTTCCTGTGCCGGGGGGAACTTCCCTGCCTGCAAAGGACGAACCGGCTCCAATTCCGGCGAACCTGATAGCAGCAGTGGAGCCGGATCTTGCACTTCACCCGCAAGACGAACCGGCATCCGTTTGGCCAACCTCCTGGGAACCCGTGGAACAGAAATCCCCTTTTCCTCCAGTACCGGCCGCAATATTCAGCTCCAGCATTTCGCCCTCAGTGCCGCGCCGATTTTCAATGCGGCAGATCGGAATCGCGATTGGGGTCGCTACTGCTTTGCTCGTGGCAGTCGGAGGCTGGGCAGTGTACGCTCATTCCCATCGAAGCGTCTCCTCGGTAGCAACAGTGCCTTCCACACAGCAACCAGCATCCACACCGGCTGAGCAGCCATCAAAGTCATACCCGGGCATTCCCGGACCCGCTGCCTCCGCCACCCGTCAATCGCAGCCCAGACCTGCCACAGTTCCGCCCTCGAGACCTGTGCCATCGAAGGTCGCGCAAGATTCAGGCCGGCAATTGGCAAAGATACCCCCGCCACCCCAAATGGAGACGCCTCCGCCCTCGCTCCCGCAACCTGCCGCGGCGCCACACTCAGGGACTCTGCACTATCAAGGACCACCGGTACCTTACAACGGAACGGTCGTCTTCGATCACCTGCCCCTGGCGCGGCTCAAGTTCAACTTTGACCGGCAAGCATGGACTATGACGATCAAACCCAATCCGGACGGCACGAAGCGGGTGTCCATGATTTCGCAAAAGGCGGGCTACCAGGCGAATTGCGACCTGAGTTGGGAAGTTGTCCAGTAAGTACGGGCCCCCTGCATGACAGCACCAATGACGGCTGCATCGCTCATCCTGTAAACGCGGTGCAGCCGCCTGGAGGGTTATTGTGAAAGCTGCATGTCAGGGTGCATATTGAATTGCTCCGACAGAAAATGTATCGCCTGCTGCCGTTCGACTGACCCATCCTCTTTGGTGCAGTTCAGAAAACGCATGTAGGCCTCGGCGGCCCCGTCCACGTTTTCATCGTGCTCCTTTGCTTTGGCCTCATCGTAGATCACTCGCGACAGATCTCTCACCTTCGACCGCACTGCTTCTATCAGTTCAACGCGGATTGAATTCTCCAGCGCCGTTTGTAGCGCCATGGTGCTCGGAATGGTCCCTGTCGGCTTCACTCCCTCTGTGTCGTCCGCCTTCACATCCTCCACCAGAACAAACTGCTTGGGGTCTTCCTGTTGAACGATCACCGCGTCTCCCATTTGCGAATTAAGTGTCTCGCCAATTCGAAACTGAAGTTTGATCGTGTCCTTGATATCGACGGTCTTCCGCGTGTAGTGGTATGGGCGAATCACATCGGCAGTCACGGTCCTGGGCAATGAGTCCGCCACCGCCTGCGCTTCCGAAACAAGCTTCTGATCCTCGCTGAGCTTTGCAGTCAATTCCTTGACTTCCTTTTTGTTGCCCTTTGCTGCCGCTCCTTGCAGTGTGGACTGATCCGCTTGCAATGCACGCAGCGCCGCTTCATAAGCACGATTGGCTTTGTTCCACTCCTCTCCGGGAACGTCATGGGTTCCAATGCGATATTTTGACTCCCTCGCATCCATTGTTGGAGTCTCGGTAATCTGATGCTCCAGAACATCCCCGGCGAGCTGGAAATCCGGCTCGACGCCGTTAGCCGTTTCCCCAAATCGAACCGCCTTGACATTCGGCATCTCAAGGCCGGAGATAATCGCATCTTCCAGTTGGTGGAGGAAGCCGGTACTGTCGCGTAGAGAAGTCTGATCGCGGAACTGAACACGAATGGAAAGCTTTGAATGCATCGCATGAGCCGGCGCCGCAGCTACCTTCGCATCGTGTGCCTCTCTGTTTGCCGGTTTGTATAACAGAGCTTCTTCCAGATAGGCCCACCCCAATTCCGTTCCCGATCCGGATGGCTTGTCAAGGTAGCGCTTTGCCTGGCCGACAAAGTAATTGCTCAAGTCGTCTCCAAGGATATCTAACATGTCACTATAGGAGTCGTTGTTGCTAAGTTCAAAGGCGCGCTGCAGATAGTTGTAAGCTTTCTCAACTCCAACCTCATCTCCGAGCCCGCGGATAGGATCATGTGATTTTTGCAGTTCCTTTGCCATGCGAACAGCGCTTTGGATATATCCATCCTTCAGCCTTCCAATATCGTCAGCGACCAGCGCCTTCTGAGAAGAGGGCAGTTCGTACAGCACATCTAAAGCACCGATGCTGTCGTGCTGTTCCTCGAGCGCCTTGCTACTCTCCAGGGCTTTAGCGGCTGAATTCTTATTTTGAGTAATCACCACTTGTTTTTGCGCTCCACTCAGAGCATCTCGCGCCTTCGGAGTGTCCTTTACGTTCGCCGCCTTCTCAAATTGTTTGACGGCGCCCTTCCAATCTCCCGCTTCCGCTAACTGCTTTCCCTGTTGCAGATCGTATTCGTAAACTGCATCGACCACAGCCACGATGCGTGGCTCTTCGCTCGAGAATGCGCGCAATGGCGTAACAACCTCTAGCGCATTGTCCATCTGCTTCTCAGTAACCGACGATTCCGCTGACCGGAGGGCACTATCGAATCCATTACTCGCCTGCAATGCATCGGCAAGGAGAGTCTGTCCTGCGGTGAAGCCGGCATCGATTGTGCTGATGATGTATGCTAGCTTCCTCGCATTCTTCAAGTGAATATAACCAGGAGCATGCCCCTGCAAATCCGTGTTATAGGTGTTGAGTTCGTCTCGCCCCTTCACAACAATTGCCGCCAGCTCTCTGCGAATTTCCCCCGAAAGTCTTGCGCTTTGTTCGAGGGGCACTTGTAAGGCCTGGGCTTTATCGCCTTGAACTTTGGCGTCCTTCAGATCGTTGTAAAGCGGCGAATCCGTGGCAAGAGACTCACGGTAACCGGCCAAAGATGCTTCCCCGGCTGCCACATAAAGAACTCCAAGAGCGCGTTTGGCCTCTCCGGCATGAGGTGAAGCCGGATACCTTGAAAGAAAGTTGAGCCAGCCGGAAACATCCGCGGCTCTCTGACCGCGCAGGAACTCTGCAAGCTCAGCGTCAGGCGCGGCGACAAAAAATAGCTTGACCCCCTTCTTCAAGGGCGGCGGCCCGGTTGCTGCAATGCCCGGCGTCAGCGGAGTTCCCGTCAACTTCGCCTGGTCAGCCATGTCGGACAGCGAATAATATGCGTTGTGGTCGAACTTCACGTTGTCCGGCACCAGGCAAAGGCTGGGACCTGCGCCCGTACTGTACCGGAACACCCCTTCTCTATCGCGCTCCAGAAGTGCTCCCGCAGACAGGGTCACCTTTTGCATTTTCCCATAGGTTGACTTATCCACTGCGACCGTCTGAAACTGTGTGCAATCGCGCAAATACGCCTTGCCGTTAATCAGCACGTCCCCAAACTGCAGATAGGCAGCGCCATTCGGCCCGTCATAAAGTTGAATTGCGGTCAAGACAGGCTGATTTGCCAATAAAGCCGGCGTAGAAAAGGCCAGCGCCGATAGCGACAATGCAATGGACCTGCACATTAAGCGATACATTGGATTCACTTCAAGTCGAAACCCGTGCGATGTCATAAAGTCCCCAATATCTATCCAAAACTGGCGGTTCAAATCGTGCTTGCAAGTCACATGCGGCACGAGGTTGTTATCGATGTTGAATATCAAGCAAAGCAGTTTCCAGGCCGCTGCGGGCGCGCGCGTTGTTATGGTCGCAGGATAAAACGGCGCGATACTGCCTCACCGCTGCGGGATAGTTGCCTTGCTCCCGGTTTCTCTCCGCCTGATCCAGCATCTTGGGGAGAATGTTTGGGCTCAGACTGCAGTTGTCCCCTTGAGTTTTTTGTTCTGCTATCTGAGATCTTGTCGGAGCGCTTTCAGACGGTCTGCTGTCTTCAGGTGCTTCCTGCCTGCGATTCTTCTTCTTTCGCGATTCCGGCTTTGTCGATGCGGCTGGATTCCTCGTAACCGCGACCGGATCCGTTGGCTGACTCTGTAACGGCTGGCCCGCAGTGGAAGCAGGAATCGCCACGGTTGGCAGCGCTGCCTGAGTCGCCACTTGCTCCGGGTTACGCCACCAATGGTGAGTTACGGCGAAAAACAACACGATGCCAACCGCAACGGCAGTTGCGCATACTGCCCCAATCAACGGAAGAAGATTTCTATTTCCTCGCGATGTTGAGACTTTGTCATTGCGACGGAGTAAAGTGTTCCCACCGTATGCCGCTGCAGATCCGCCCGTTGTGATTGCTCCGTACACATGGGCCGCGCGAGGCTCGGCCTGCACCTCGGGCGGAGCCGAAGTCTCTTGTTCCACGCGATCCAGATTTGTGAGCCGCGAAAAACTCCTTCCAATGGATGAGAGATTAGGGCTCTCCTCGGAATAGAGCCACGCAGGCTGATCCTGTTCGGACTTAGGCACGGCTTGCGAAAGCAGAACCTGCGAGGGCTCTAGAGGTATAGCGACGGACAGCGTCGGCAACGGCCCTGCCTCTTCCGGCGCAGGCTTGACGACATTTGCAGCCTGGATGTGTACGGCAGTGGCTTCGTGTTGGATCGCAGCCCTTGGCGCGGTCGTACCAACGGCGTGGCCGCACTGCTTACAGAAGCGCTTTCCCGGAGCATTAGGCGTTCCGCACTTGACGCAGAATCGCGCCGTTTGCTGGGGCTGAGCCGGCTCTGCCACTACCTGCAGGGTCCCGCCGCACCCACCGCAAAAACGCTTGCCGGCAACTGCTTCTCTCCCACACTTCGTGCAAATCATATCTGCCATTGCAATCTACCGGAAATCCTTTTTACTTATCAGAGCGATTTGCCGCAGTTTCCGCAGAACGCAGCGCAATCTTCAACTTCGGCGCCGCAGTGACGACAGAAGACTTTTGTCGCTTCGTCAGGCTGAACTTGTGTTTCCCGCTGGACAGGCTCGCCGCCAAGCGGCACCTCTGGCCCCTCCTCTGTTCCTGGCTTTTCCTGTTCCGCAAGTTCCACATCCAGTGCAACTGGCGCGATTGGCGGCGGCGGTTCTATTGTCTCTGCCACTTCTACGAGCGGGGACGGCACGGGCTCAGTTGGCTCACTTACTTCCGCACCGGCGCTCGGAACGGTTGGCGTTGCCAAAGTCGGAGTCAGGCCATTCACGATGGATGCGAGATCGAAGTCTCCACTGATCGTCGAAACTGAAATCTTTCCAAGCAGAATGTCAAAAAAGAAATCCGCAATTCGCTCGGCTGTCAACTCCACCGGTTTCCCATCGGAACCCACTCCCAAGTCGTAGGTCCTGAGCAACTGGTTCCCCATGCTGGCACAGGAAATGAGGAACTGGTTCTGTAGCCGGTCATAATCGACCAGGCCCGTCGCCAGCACCTTCCCAACCACAGAGTAAGATCTGAGGATTTGCTGGATCCCATCGGCGGATAGAACAGTCTTCACTTCGTCCTGCTCAATATTCATGCGAATCTTTCCGGTATTCTCTGCCTCCGGAACGCCGCGCATAAGTGCGCCAAGATCGGCCAGCGTGAGGCTGAATAACTCGGAACCGGGAAGATAACTAATCTTCTCCACCGAAAAGGCACTGGGGAAAAGAAGATATACCGTCTTTGAAGAGCGCACCACGGGGCTGTTGAAGGTGCCAACCACGCAGTCGCTCAGTTCAAGATTACGGGTGGCAAATACTCCTCCGATCACCACGCAATTGTCCAACACGATCTCGTCGGCAAAGATATTCGCGGCTACGTAAGCATTGCTGAGCTTGACCTGTTTGGCGCTTACATCCGCAAGAAAATGCGTGCGCGCTCTTGGCGCCAGCGCAACAACAGCGTTCGACGATCCGACGGCCTTTTCAAAAACCACCGTTCCCGTTGCATCGGTATTCACATGCAACTCGAGTTGCGTATAAACGCAACCCTTCACGCGCAGCGGGCCCTGCTGCACTTCAAGATTCCGCGCAAAGACTGCCCCCTCCACCACGCATTCTCCCTGCACCACGACATCGCGCTCCAACTCATGCGAAGTTTTGGGAAGGATAGGCGATCTGACGATGTGATCCTTCAGCAACATGCGATTGTCGTTCAACCGGAGTTCGTTCAATACCTGCATGGCTCTTTCCTCGAATTCTATGTACCTAAAATGGCAGCGCCTCTGGAGTATGGTTCTTCCAAAGCTGAAGAATCATTTTCCGCACTCGTGCATCCTGATCCTGCGAAGGAGTATGGATTGCGTCTATCAGCGGGAAAAGAAACCTTTCAATCTGATCTTTGCTCTCGCCTGACAACGGTCTCCAGGAGAGGTTCCGTTCCCGGAATTGCGCTAGAATCTTGCGCTTCATCTCCGGATCGTTGGTCAGAGGCCCCGGTGCTGGAGGCGTAACAATCTTCTCAGCGGGCGCAGGAGTCGATTCCTTGGCTGCCAAATACATAACCGGCAGACACACCGTGGCGGAATCGTCGCGACCGCCGCCCTCCAGCATGGCACTTACGGCATTGCTTGTTCTCTTCTCCGATGCAAGGTATGCCATCGCGCATTGCAACAGACCATTCATCCTGCTGCGCAGGGCGCTGGCCAATAGAACGCTTTGGGTCTGCGAGTTCTCCTCGGCGAAAATCGTTGGGACCGTGGACAGCGTGCTATCAAAACTCCGCCGGTCCTCCAGGGAAACCTCGCGCGCGAGTCCGTACGCCGCCTCATCGAGACTGGCAATCCGCCTCGCCAACTCCCGGTCCAACTCCTCGAATATTGAGCTATACCGGTCGGTGATCCGGTGATAGTCCTGCTGCATATTCTGTTGAATGCGCTGGCAGGCGCTCTTCATGTCGTTGAGCTTTAGAAACAGCGAATCGACCCGGCTCTTGAGCGCCACCATTTGCTGAGTGATTTCAGAGCCAATCAGGCGGAAGAAGCCACTGGTTACGCTCTGGCCGATAGCATTCGCACTGCGCACCTTTTCTTCTAATTGAGCACTTTCAGTCGCGATAACCGCGACCGTGAGACCGTCGATGTGGTGCTTGATTGTAGAGACACTAAGGTCGAAACTGGATGTGTCCACGTGGATAGTAATGTTCACGTCCTCTGACCAGTGGAAGGAAACGGTTTGACTGCCTCCGTTCTCTGAGGCCGGGTAGTCAAAATTTTCATACTCCACGCCGGAGATTGTCTCGCTATAATACTGGGTGTTGCTCATGACCGCACCCCAGCAATCGCCTGCGGTTGCGCGGCGGTAAGCATGCGGATCACGTGCGCGCGGACTCTCTCATTGAGCTTCGATTGATCCACAATCAGGTGAAGATACCTGGCAACATTGTCTCGTTCTCTTGCCTGCTGCTGACGCCAGTCTACTTGCGGCAAAGCAGGGAAGACGCCCCGCTCGATGGCTCCCTTGATTTGCTGAGCAACCTCGGGGACTGGCGGCGCCGGCGTGTGATACTGCCATTGCCGTTGCCGGGTTTGCAGGCTGTCGCATTCAACCAAAGCGAAAGGCAGAAGCATGGTGGAGTCTGTATCCGCGTTTTCGACGCTGAGAATGCTTGACGCGAGGCGATCCTGCTGGTTTGACTCTTGAATAAACCTCGACATCGCCTTGATCGCAGTGCTTGCCCTTTCCCTTGTGCCCGACGCCGCTATGCGCTGGCTCGATGCGACGCTTTCCATTTGATGTACAGGAACGGAGGCTTGTAATGCGCGCGTGCGGCTGTCCACCCGCACAACATCCTTGTGCACGAGATCTACAAGTTTCACGTCCAATTCGCGGATACGGCTCAGAAGTGCATTGTCCAACGAACGAAATAGTTTGGTATAGCGGACCGCGATCATTTGAAAATCGCGCTGCATGGTTGCCTTTACACCCAGCAGCTTCTGCGACTGGTCTCGCAGTTCCAGCAAGCGCGCCTCTACCTGGCTGCGGCAAATTGCTATCTTTTGCGAAATTTGCGAGCGGATCAAGCTGAAGAAGCCGCGATTCACGTTGCTGCAAATCTCCTCGGCAGCGTGCCGCTCCGCCATAATCACGGCGGTCTGCATGGAAACAATTGCACCCGTGGCTCCATCCACGTGCGGGGCAACCGAGTATAAGCCCTCTGCCATCTCCTGGGTATCGACGGTGAAACTGAAGTTAGCCATCACGCCCTCCCAAGAGAATCGATTTCACCGATGGCTTTGTTTGCGATGGCGTTCAGATTCAAAGAGAAATGCTCTTGCGCCAGGTCTTCCATTGCAGGCGGAGGAGCCAGTTCCGAAGTTTCGGCGTAGAGTGGATTCACTGCCAGCAAGGGCTTGCGCCGCTCATCGAGAGCTTGGGTCCGGCCTCCGGCGGAAGACATGGACCGTGCGTCTCCATCGCGGAGCGAGGCATCGAAGTTTTCAATGAATCGGAACTTCTCCGCTCGGCGATCGATATCTTCCTTCAGCCGATCTACATAGTCCGCAAAATCCTTCTCTACGGATTGATACTGGCGCCGCTGTAGTTCATAAGCAGAAACATCCTCCACCCCGGTGTCGACGCTTTTGACTGCAGTATCGGAGAGATCGCCGCCGGCCTGCATCTGCTTTTCTGTGTTCTCCAACGCCTGGAGCGTGTTGTAGTTGGAGAGAAACTCCGTGAAGGTGGACCGCATGAGGTTGATCAGGTCGGCGCTCTCGGCGCGATTTCGTCCGTAAAAGTCCTCCGTGTCCTGATGCCATTTATTCAGATAACTATTCTTCTGGTCCTGGATGTTGTTATAGATTCGCAACCGCTCCGCATGCGTCTCCTGCAACAGGTTTTGCACGATGGGGACAACGATCTCTTCATGAATCTGCTGCATTCCGAAAGGAAAGTTGGTTTTGCTCCCGTCCTCGGCGACCCACACTTCAGAGACGGCATCGAACAGAACCCTGGAACTTGTCTTTAGCTCAAATGGCTGGTAACCCTCCGCGACGTCCTGGTAGTTGAATGACTCGTTGCGAATTCGCTCTATCTCTTCCGCTTCCATCTTTGGCGAATAGTGATTGTAAGAAGCCTTCAATATCCTGAACAGCAAGCGGTTGGACTGCTCCACAAGTTTGTTAGTGGAGTTGATCTTCATCCCGGTAACAGTCTGAACAGTGCTTGCGATATTAACCATCAGGTTGCGCAGGACCTGCTCAAATCGCTGCGATTGGCGCTCGAACGATTTCTTCATTTTGTTGAGCGAGTGAAATGTCGCCAAAGCCTCATCGTGTTGATGGACGTCGAATACAGGGAATACAACCGCGTTCTCGGGAGCGGTTGCCCCAAACTCAGAGAGGAACTTCGAATAACCTGTCGCGGGGAAGACAACCGGGAGTTCCACCGAGGAGACGGCAAGGTCATTCAGGCAACTGTAACAGTGCGCAGCTTGTGATCGAGCGATGCAAAATAGCCGTAATATGGAATCTGCTGGATGGAACGGGAATACTGATCGGTCGCTACCTGTTCCACTTCCGCTGAATCTTCAACAATCGGTACCGTCTTCAGTAAGTCTTCAAGGCCGTTGACGGCTGAAGCGAACAGGTCGTTGTTGCGCACCGTGCTGAGCTTGAATTCTTTCTTGACCTCCGTCCCCGTGTAATCGACAAGAAAGCTCTTGCCTTCAAACGCAACCTTACCCGCGACAGGGATGTATCCGATCCCCAGCCTGTGTACCTTGAAGTCGCGGGGAATTTCTCTGTACGCGGTCTCGAACCCTTCGATGGTTGTTTGTATTTCGACGAGTCTCTGAGCCAGGGTCTTGCGCTGCATCAGAACGTAAAGTCCGTAGCCCAGCGGCGCCAGCCCAAGCAGTAAGGCCGGTGAATTCGCCAAATCCCTAACCGTAAAAACTGCCGTCAGAATCAAAAGCAGTGCACCCGCTCCATAGCAGGCCTTCTCGACAATATTCTTCCGCTTGAGCTCTTCCGTAAACTGGACTTCCTCTTCGCGCGCCACGGCGACTTGTTTTTCGAGCGCAACTTCCTGTTCAACAATATGCTCGGCAATTCGCCGATAATAGTCGAAGAGGATCTTCGCCTGGTCTTCATAGATGCTTGCGCTTTCCGAAAAGATCTTACCGGACATAACCATTGCTCCTTTAACGGTCGAAAGTCTGTTTGCGGAGCGCCATCAGCGCGGCACATTGCTCGAACTGCTCGGCTAAACATGACGGGGCAAGTGAATCGTCAAGCCGCAGGCGAATATCGTCCACCAGCGCAACCATCTGCTTTTCATAAGAAACAGCGGAAGGGTTGGTGGACGGAGAAAGATACCGCGCATCTTCTTTGAGCGTGAGCACGAATTGGCGTTCGCGATTACGATCCGGCGCTTTCGCCGAGAGTTCTGATTCACAACGGGAGAGAGTTGCCTTGAGGTCTTCCAGCCCGGACTTGGTTGAATGCTCTTCTTCGGCCACCTCAGCGGCATGCGCCGACGACCACCATGCAATCGCGACAACCGTTGTCGCCAAAAACAGGAGGCCCATCTGGCCGACAAGCTGCATGCGGAATGGCAATCCGTAACTAAAGCCACAGAATATGAGTGCAAGCGCCAGGCAGGAGTAGAAGAAGTCGCAGAGTCCAAGTAATCCGAGTGCAGGAATCTTGGCACTAAAGGAGCCGACGCGCATTCGACCCATGGAAAGCACCGGGAAGTTGATGGAGAAGACAATCCAAACGACGATGAGGTCGAGCCATGCGGCGTGTGTTCGCTCTCCAGGGGAAACCAACAACAAAAAGGCGAGAACCAGGAGCGCAATTCCGACGAAGTACAGGAGAACAAATATCCGGGAGATTTCGGATTTCGTCTGCATGTTCATTCCACTTTCTTCCCGCATTCCGAGCAAAATCCGTCTTTGGGCTCCAGCAGGGAACCGCACTGGGCGCACGTGGCGGTTCCCCCGACTGCGCGGACACAGCGCGGACAGATGCTTGCGCCAAGCGGCAACTGCATCCCGCATCTTGAGCAACTAGCTGCAGAAGCCAGAGGTGTTCCACAACTCACGCAGCGGCGGGCTGCCTTGTCGTTGTCGGCTCCGCACCTCGGGCATGGAACATAGGGGTCGCCGCAATGAGGACAAAACTTCGAGGCGCTCGAGTATTTCCTTGAGCAGTTCGAGCAAAAAACCTCGCGCGGAACTGCTGCCACGCCGGAGCCAACCTGGCCCGAGGCCCCGGAGGCGGGAACGCCGCCCGGCGAAGGCTGCAGCATCGCACCCACCGCACCGCCCCCGCTCCCCATCATGTTCGACATCATCAGTGCGCCCAGCAAGCCACCCTTTCCGGCTGCACTTACTGCGTTTTCTGCTACTTCAAAGGCCTTGGCCTGCTGCCACGAATAGCCGCCAATCAATTGCGCGCTTTGTCCCGCGATAGCTTCCAGTATCTTCTGGCCTTCAGGGCTGCTGCTGTCTATCTCGACCGATGTAATGTAGAACCCTTCCAGGCTGAATCCATAGTCTTCCCAGAAGGCCAGCATGGAAGCCTTCAGCGCCTGCGAAAGCGGCTCCAGATAGGCCGAGATGCTCTTGATGCCGATGTGCTGCGATTGCATGTACGACAACAGAGTTGTCTTCGTCTTGGCGTTCATCGCGCCGCGAAAGTGCTCAGTCAAATCCCTGGCATGGAACTCGGATGCCGCGCCCACCAACTTGATAAGAAACCGCTCCGCATCCTGCACTTTGAGCCCATAACGCCCCACGGCCCGCACGGGGACCATCGCCCCATAGTCCGGATCCTGATACATCATGCTGAAGGACTGCTGGCTGACAGGGTTTCTGCTCGTCGTATCCCAGTCGATATTCAGCGGCGCCACTTTGTTTACGAACCAGATCTCCGCAGTGAATGGGTTCTTATTGCCGAACGGCAATCCGAACAGCGACCTCAAAAGAGGCAGGTTCTCTGTATTCAGGGTGTGCCTTCCAGGTCCAAATTTCCCCAGCAACTGGCCCTTGGTAAATAGAACCGCCTCCTGCGACTCCCTGACCAAAAGCTGGGTAAATGTGCTCAGGTTCGATTCGCGAAATTTCCACGCAAACTGGGGACCATCTCCGGCATATCCTGAGGAACTGTCGTCCCATGAAGCGACATCAATAAAGGCCATTGAGTTTTTCTCCACCTGGGAATTCGCCAGACACAAGTCCAGACGAGTCAGAGATACAGCGCACATGAGATTAACTAAGGGGTAACTGGCGAATTATTGTTTAAAACTAACTAATGAGCCGTGATCACCATCACAAGGGGGGATTGGATGGGTGGCAAGGCACCCTGCGTAGTTATCGCAGCGCATCGGCGACGATACCTCTGCACCGGTTTCGAGTCATTGAATAAGCTTGGTGTCTGAGGGGATCGGCCCCTTCAATTGATCAATTCTCAAGGAGTTGTTGGGATCAGGCTGCCCGCTCGCATTGCGTCACCTCGCTCCGGTAGTAGCAGAACGGAGCGCCCGGGATCTCCCACCAAACTTCCAGGCGATATGCCATGCGCATGCCGTCCCACAGGCGGAAATCGCTGCCCTTCCCCTCCCACTTCGTATCCACTGCGTTCCTGCCCACCAGCCGCGGCCGGATCGTTGTAGACGACCTCGGCTCGCCGTCCGAACCGATCTCGAAGTCGACCGCAGCACCGGTTGGGTCGGCCAGGTCCCGTACGCGCAGCACAGATTCAGTCACTGCGGTCCATTCGAGGGAAGCGTGGTTCGCAAGCGCCGCGGGGCATAGCATCAGGGAACCGAGATAACGCTGAACCTCGCCACGATCGAGTTCCGGCCCGCGCATAGCCTTCTTCAGGGTTAGCAAACCGGCCAGCCGGGACATCGCTATCCCGTGGCCGTCTTCATAAGCATCTGTAATCACAACGCCGCTGGTCCTCGCATCCCAGCGGAACCCGCTGAATTTGGTCTGGATGGTCTGTTCAGCGGAAAAGGACATCCACCGTGCCTGTTCCGACGCGCGCATTTCCCCCTTTTCGAAGATCCGCACAGTCTCAATATCGCGCGCCGCGGCATCCCCTTCAGGAAGCAGGAAACCTCGAAGGCGCGCAAGGAGTGAAGCGGTCTCTGGGCTCATAGAGGCAGCGTCATAGCACCACCACCGGCATCAATACAGAACTCCAGGCTACAGTCAAGACCTTCGCTGATAAGTCCGCGAAAGCCGGTCGTGCCAGCTAAGGTGGTCGTCGTCGAAGATGGCCCACGCAACGCCAAGCCCCAACGGAAGTACAGACAGAAACATCGCGCCAAGCCTGCCGCACCTTTGCGCAAGTGTCGGACACCGGTCATCGAATGTGCTTAGGGAGACTCCGGCGTATCTCATGCCGGGAGTAGCGCCGGCCAGCACTAAAAAAAGCATAAGGTACAGCAATCCCATCACGACCACCGCCACAGCCGCGCCCGTCTCGATCATCTTCAATGCAGGCAATTGGTCTATTGTGGCCGCCAACACAAGCGCTGCTGCCAGCGAGGCTCCGGCAATCAGCTGGCCATCCACCACCACCGCCAGCAGTCGCCGGCTGAAAGGGGCCAGTTGCAGCGTGGTCGTAGCCACCCGAGCCGGCTCAACCTCCGGTTCCAATTCTTCCAGCGGTTCCGGGTCAAGTTCGATTCCCGACCACGCGAATGGCGCGGGTGCGGCCGGCGCCTCTTCGGCAACCGCGATTGCGCCGGGGTCCACTTCAAAGATGCTCAACTGCCCGACAGGATCGGAGACAGCGACATTCGACCCCTCGGCCAGACGTGGACGCGCCTTGTGTGCAGCTACCAATTCTCGGGGAAACTCGATGAGGTTGGCATGGATCGGCTGGTCCGGTTCAACTTCCGCGATATTCTCTGATTCCAAATCGCGCCCCGGGGGCGCCGGCCGCCACCAATCCTCCACCGGGATATCGAAAGCGACAAACTCAGGCTGCGGCTCGCTGCGCCGGCTATTGACGCGCAGACCGCCTTCTCCACGCCGAGGCGCGATCACCGGCGGTTCCGGCTCTCGGAAGTGTATTTGCACTTCCTGCCGGATTTCCGGTAATTGGCTCTCAGAACTCACTTGAGGCGCGCTCGTTGCAATCTGCACAGCGATCGTCTGCTCAGCCGGCGCAATGACCGGCTCCGGCCTGACAATCCGAGGCCGATCTGCCTCCGGCTTTGCAACCTCGCAAGAAGCAGCCTCCAGGCCGGCCAGGGCTAAGTTGGCCGCGGCCTGCGCATCCAGTGCCACGAGGGTAGCAATCTCGGCTGCACGAACCGCGGTCCGCGCTTCCGCCGCCTGCATTTCGCTGTAGCTGGGAGCCTTGGCGTAACGCGCGGCGACGCGCGCCGCAGCTTGCGCGGCCCGGGTGCTTGCGGTTTGTGCGGCCGATGAAGGCGCCTCCGGCTCCACAATGGACAGGCCTTTGCGGTTCTTGTGGTCGGCAAGGCGCCGGTTCACTTCCTGCTTCCAGGCGGGTGCGGGGTTCGGGTGGCTAACCAGTGTGCTCAAAGCTCCAGTTTCCCTTCTGACTCAGCTCCAGTCCCTTACGCAGGACTTTGCCGGTTTTCAGGTCCGCACGCCCTTGTAATCGGACCTCACGGACATTGTTCTCAAAAGAGGAAAAAGGATTCGCGGAGGTACACAGGATCGATCCGGACTTTTGATCCGCGCGCTGGTGTCGTTCTTCAATCACTGTGGACCTGAACCGCCTCTGTCCAATAACTCTCCTGCAAGCGAGAGTTGTTTTCAAAAGCCGGCCGGCCCGCATCGACTGGAAGACCGCCCAACGACAATCCGATTTTTACCTGCTGCCAGAGCTACGGGGTGCGCGTTCCATTGATGGGACCCATTTTTGCTATCCTGAGCCTTGGTCGTGGGATGCGTCCTCGTAATTTAGTGTTTATCACGGTGCTTATCCTCTGTCACCCGCTACTTCGGGGGCAGGTGTTGACTAATGGGCTACCTCCCGCGCAACAAGACCTTCCTGAAGACCCCAGCCAGGAGATGCTGCCGTTGGCCCAGCCCGAGCCGGCGCCTGCCACCGGCATCCCCGTTCTGGTGGAGGCGCAGCGCCAGGCTCGCGTAGGCGATACCTGGACCCTCACCGGCGACGTGGTGGTCCACTACCGCGACTACGTCCTTCATGCCGACAATGTTGTCTACCACCAGTCAACCTCGGAACTGGAGGCTGAAGGCCACCTCCAAGTCGCCGGAGGCCCCAATGACGTGCGCATTGAAGCGTCGCATGGCGACATGCGGCTCAATATGCACACGGCCCGCTTTTACAACGTGACCGGGACCATGGGTGTCCGACGGGCGGGACGCGCCGTAGTCTACAGCAGCCCAAATCCTTTCCTCTTTTCAGGCAGAGTTCTGATTCAAACCGGAGAGGGAAACTATCGAATGGTCGACGGCTCCATCACCAACTGCCGGTTGCCCAAGCCGGATTGGGTCGTGATCTCGCACTCCATCGACCTCGCCAACGGCCAGGCCTCGATGTCCCATTCGTACTTCAAGTTTCTCGGCATTCCCATCTTCTATCTCCCCTACCTTCGCCATCCCATCGACGAGACCGGCCGGGAGAGCGGCTTCCTGATTCCCATCATAAGCAACTCTTCCATCAAGGGCTTTGTCGCGGGCGAGCAGTTCTACTGGGCCATCAACCGCAGCATGGACATGGTGGTCGGTTCCGAATACTACAGCAAGCGCGGCTTTGCGCCCAATGGCGACTTCCGGTACAAGGGGCCGGGCCTCGATCACTTGACCGCGCGCTGGAATGCCCTCTTCGACCGCGGCGTCGTAGGCAGCACCATCGCAGAATCAAACGGGACCGGGCTCGTGAATCAAGGCGGCGTGGATGTGTATGCCCTTGGCCGCAAGGACCTGACCCCTGAGACGCGCCTGGCAGGAAACATCGAGTATCTTTCAAGCTATGTTTACCGGCTGGTTTTCAACGACAACTACGCACAGGCCGTCAGCTCCGAAGTGCAAAGCAACATATCGGTCACCCATACCTATCGTGGATTTGTTCCCTCTGCCTCGCTGGAGCGCTTTCAGACATTTGCCAGCTCTGCCAGCGGCGACGAGGTAAGGATTCTCCACCTGCCCAGCCTGCGTTTCGACGTGGTCGATCGGCCCCTGGGCGCGTCGCCGCTCTACTGGGGAATGGGTTCGTCGCTGGCCTATCTAAGCCGCTCTGAGTTCACCTTCCACCCACGCAACGTGGGTCGCATCGACTTCTATCCGCATCTTTCGCTGCCCTATGAACGAGCCGGCTGGAGCGTCGTACCTGAAATGGCCCTGCGCGAAACCTTCTACACCATCAAGCAGATGCCCGACCTCACCGGCGCGAACAACGGAATCCCTACCATCAGCCACGAAGCGCTGAGCCGCGCCGATGCCGAGGCCTCCCTGGTCCTGCGGCCGCCGGCCTTCGAGCGGGACTTCACGCTGAACCACTGGAATCGCCAATTACGCCACGTCATCGAGCCTGAAATCACCTACCGGTTTGTGAGAGGCATCGGCGCGCAAGCCCGCAACGTACTTCTCTTTGACACCAGCGACATTGCCACTGACACCAACGAGGCTGGCTACTCGCTCACCCAGCGGTTCTATCTGCGCCCAACCAACCCGCAGCCCTGCTCCGCCGCCGAGGGCGCGGCCACTTACGCTTGCGAAGCCAAGCCCCGCGAATGGGCCAGTTGGCAGATTGCGCAAAAATTCTTCATCGACCCCAACTTCGGGGGAGCGCTCATTCCCAATCGCCGCAACGTCTTCGACTCCACCCTCGACCTCAGCGGCGTCGCCTTCCTCACCGCGCCGCTTAATCTTTCCCCCATCACCTCACGCGTACGCTTCGAGGCCATCGATAACCTGCGCATCGAATGGGATATCGACTACGATCCCCGCGGAGGTCGCCTGGGCGCGGACAACCTCTATGCCGGATACAGTTGGGGCCGCACGACGGTCGGCATCGGCCACGCCCTGCTCAACGCCGTAGACGAAAACGGCAGCGCCGCCTCCATAATCCAGAGCCAGCAGTTGCAGCCCTTCCTCAACATCGGCAAGCCCAGCGGCGCAGGCTTCAACCTGGCGGCAAACGGCGGCTACGACTTTGTGCATGGGGCGCTGCAGTACGCCGGAATTCAATCCGTCTATAACTGGGACTGCTGCGGCCTTACCTTCGGTTATCGCCGCTTCGCCCTGGGATCGGTCCGCGATGAAACTCAGTGGCTCTACAGCTTCACCCTGGCCAACTTCGGCTCCGTAGGCGACATCCGCCGCGCCAACTCCGTCTTCCGCGACCCCACCCTGCCCCCGGCCTATTAGAGCCGATTCCATGCAGCACCCGGCGTACCCGAGCCACTCAAAAAATTTGACATTTATAAATTCTCAAGCATTCGGTTGTTACCATCAGGCCAGTTGTCACCCACAAACTCTTTGCGCGGTGATTTTGCTACCGCGCCATTCCCAGTCTTCTTCCCAGCTTTCTGGAGGCGTCTCGAATGAATCTCCTTGATCGGCTCGTGTCCTACCCCTTGGGCGCCATTGCCGTCCTGTCCATCGCGGCATCCCTTGAAGCTTATGGGGACTCGTTTTTTCAGGCTGGCTTTTACTGGTCCACCGGAATACGCAGGGCGATGGCGTTGGTTGCTGGAACAGCAATACTGGCTGTTTATGGAGCGCTGGTCAATGTGCCGCGCTGGGATTTCGGCAAGCTGATTGGCGTCTACGTGGGGGTGTTTTTCCTGATGGCCCAGATAGTGAATCGTGTTCGTTTCGGCCATTGGCCTACACCGCCCCTTTTTGCCGGCGGCGCATTGATTGTGGCAGGCGGGCTGGTGATCGCCTTCTGGAAGGGATAAAACTGGCTCTTTGCGATGTCGCAAGGCTCAATCCGGAATCGCCGTGATATTTTAGAGCCAATCTTTCCCACCCTCTGGAACGGGAACTTCCAGAGACCCAGAGGGGTTGTTCCCAGCATTCGCAATTTTAACAAGTGGTTTTATTTTCAAGGGATTACGAGAAATCCCAAGGCAACCTTTTTTTCTAATTGGACAGTCGAACTATGTTGTGGGGGGAATCTTTGGCTGCTATATTGATTTTCAGGCTTCTCCGCCTCTCGGGTGGCTTATACCCAAGAATCACCACTGTACACAACTAATGTGACCGTCGGCACTGCGGGCGCATCCAAGAAAAGAAAATAGAACAGGGAACGCATTCATGGCGCAGATATTTGATCGCAGCTCCAATGCCTTGGCTCGCATGAGCCTGGTTTTGACGGGGCTGATCGTGATCGCTCTGGGGGTCACTCTGGATGAGTTGCAGCGCTCGCCTTGGGTGACGCGGCAGGGTCAGCGCCCGGACCAGCCCGTGCCCTTCAGCCACAAGCATCACGTTCAGGGGCTGGGCATACAGTGCCAGTACTGTCATACAACGGTGGAGAAGTCGAGTTACGCTGGAATCCCCCCAACGAAGACCTGCATGAATTGCCATGCACAGATCTGGACCAACGCCCAATTACTGGAACCGGTGCGGGCGAGTTGGGCAACCGGCCAGTCATTGGCGTGGACGAGAGTGCATGACCTGCCCGACTTTGTTTACTTCAGCCACGAGATTCACGTGAACAAGGGGCTGGGCTGCGCAACCTGCCACGGCCGCGTTGACCAGATGCCGCTGATGTACGCGCAGAACACCTTGCAGATGGAGTGGTGCCTTGACTGCCATCGCAATCCTGCGAAGAACCTGCGTCCGGCGAGCGAGACCTACAACATGGCTTGGGAGGCGCCGGCGGAGGACAGGCCGGTGTGGTGCGCGGTGGGCGATGAGAAGAGCGGCTTGCCCACGGCGGAAAGCGTGAGTTGCACAACGAAGGATCCGGCGGGAGCGGGTGCGGAGATCGCATTGCTTCAGATGCCGGCAGGTGTGGCGCATGGTCCCGCAGGCGAAGTTGGCGCGGCGTCCCTTCCGGCCTCGCCCACTTACAAGAAATTCACCAGCCAGGACGAACTGGGTCACTTTCTGCTCGATCACTACAAGATTCGCACCCCCAAGGATTTGACCAGTTGCGAGGTCTGCCACCGATGAGCGGAAGCAAGAAGATAAACGAAAGCACGAATACTGCCTGTGCTCCAGTGGCAGGACAGCCCTCGTTTGTAACTGCGGAAAAGTCCGGCTTTGTAACAGGGCACGACTTTAGTCGTGCCGCAAGCGACTCAAAAACGACGGGGGCTTTAGCCCCTGAGGGAGTCGTTTCGCCCGTAGCGGCCATGACCGTTCCGTCTGCACCGATGACGCTTGCCCAGGTGCGCGAAGAGTTGAAGAGCGTCAAAGGCAAACGCTACTGGCGGTCGGTGGACGAACTGGCCGATACGGCGGACTTTCAGGAGGCTGTTGAGCGGGAGTTTCCCGGCTCGGCGCAGGAGTGGGTCGATCCCGTTTCGCGGCGCGGCTTTATGAAGCTGATGGGCGCATCGTTGGCGCTGGCCGGGCTGGCCGGATGCGCCAAGCAGCCCGACGAGCCGATCTTTCCCTATATCAAGCAGCCGGAAGATTTGATTCTGGGCAAGCCGATGTACTTTGCGACGGCGCATCCGTTTGTTACCGGCGCGGTTCCTCTTTTGATCAAGACCGACCAGTTCCGGCCCATCAAGATTGACGGCAATCCGGAACACTCGTATAACCGTGGCTCGTCGGACCCATTCACGCAAGGGACGCTGCTTGACCTTTACGATCCGGATCGCTCGCAGCATGTTACCTATCGTGGCGAGAACCGCGAGTGGGCGGAGTTTGTGAAGGAGTTCCGGCTTAAGGTGGCCGGGACTAAGGACGGAACGGGGATTTACTTCCTCAGCACAATCATTACTTCACCCACGCTGGCGCGGCAATGGAAGGCTGTGCAGGCGGCATACCCCAAGGCGACACTGGTTCAATACGACCCGGCCGTTGCGGGAACCGCGTTGGCTGGCGGATTGAATGTTCAATATTCACTTACTGACGCCGATGTGATTGTCTCGCTCGATGCGGATTTTCTGTCGGGCGCGGCGTTTCCTGGTTTCCATAAGTTAGTCCGCGAGTATGCGGAACGGCGCAAGAATCCAGAGAAGCTGAACCGGCTGTACACAATCGAGAGCACGCCGACAACGACGGGCATGAAGGCCGAGCACCGGTTGGGACTGCGGGCCAGCGAGATTCCGGCGTTTGCGGCGGAGTTAGCCAAGGCTGTTGGAGTTAGTGGTGTCGAAGCGCCGACTTATAACTGGACTGAAGAGCAGAAGAAGTTTCTCGCCGCGTTGGCGAAGGACCTGAAGGCGCACACGGGCAAGAGCGCGGTGATTCCGGGACTCTATCAGGATCCCACGGTGGCGGCGCTTGCTTTGGCCATCAACGACGCCTTGGGGAATGTGGGCAAGACGGTCGTAGTTGGTACCGAGCCGGTGAACCCACTGCCCTCCGATCAGATCGCTGACTTGAAGGCGCTGGTTGCGGATTTGAATGCGGCCAAGGTGGATTGGCTGGTGATTTTGAACGCCAATCCGATCTATTCTGCGCCTCCGGATCTGGAATTCGCAGCAGCTTTCGACAAGGCCAAAACGGTGGCGCATCTTGGTTCGCATTACGATGAGACAGGGCACGAGGCGCACTGGCATATCCCGGCGGCGCATTTTCTTGAGTCGTGGTCCGACGCGCGTGCGTATGACGGCACAGTCTCGATCGTGCAACCAATGATCGATCCGCTCTATGGCGGCAAGACGGCGCACGATGTGTTGCAGTTACTGCTGAATGAGCCTTCGCTGAGCGCGTATGAAGCAGTGCGCGAGACCTCAAAGCCAGTGATCAAGGGCGACTTTGAAGTGGGCTGGCGCAAGGCCCTACACGCGGGATGGATTGATGGTACAGCTTCGACTCCGTCTGCGGGCGGCACGAATGCTGCGCTCGCTCATGTTCCTCCGCCTTCGCCGAAAGACTCGATCGAAATCATCTTCCGCCCCGATCCGAATATCTACGACGGGCGTTGGTCGAACGTGGGCTGGCTGCAGGAGTTACCCAAGCCAGTTACTAACTTGAGTTGGGACAATGCGGCGCTGGTTTCTGGAGCCACACTCACCAGGCTGGGTCTTGAAGAAGACGACATAGTCGAGTTAAGCGTAGGCGGGCGCAAGGTGAATGCGCCGGTAATTGCAATGCCGGGCCATCCGGATAACGCGGTAACTGTATATCTTGGTTATGGCCGCTCATTTGCGGGCCGCGTGGGCTCCGGCGCAGGGTTCAACGCTTATCTGATTCGCAACTCATGGGCGCCCTTTTACGCGACTGGCTCCATTCGGAAGTTGGACGGCAAGTGGGGCGTGGCCATCACCAAGAGCCACTTCCAGGATCACCGGTCGAAGACCTTCAGCGGGCAGGGCAACGGCAATAACTCGCTCGAAGCCAACGAAGCCATCAACGAGCGCGGCATTATTCGTTATGCCACACTGGCCGAGTTCAAGGCCAACCCGGGATTCGCCAACGAAGGCGAAACGCGTCCCACGACCGACAAGAGCAACTCGCTCTTCCCCAACTGGGAGTACAAGGACAACGCCTGGGGCATGTCCATCGACATGAACAGTTGCACCGGTTGCAACGCATGCATTGTGAGCTGCTACGCGGAAAACAACATCGCGGTCGTAGGCAAGCAGCAGGTGCGCATCGGCCGTAACATGCAGTGGTTGCGCATCGACACTTACTTTGAGGGCGACCTGGCCGCGCCGCGCGCTCACTTCCAGCCCATGGCCTGCCAGCATTGCGAGAACGCTCCTTGCGAGCAGGTTTGCCCGGTGGGCGCCACGGTGCACACGCCCGAGGGGCTCAACGCAATGGTCTACAACCGCTGCGNNATGGAGAAGTGCAGCTACTGTGTGCAGCGGATTTCGGCGGCCAAAATCGAAGCAGACAAAGAGAATCGTCCCGTTCGCGACGGCGAAATTGTTACTGCATGCCAGCAGGCCTGCCCGGCATCGGCCATCACTTTCGGTAACATCAACGATAAGTCAAGCAAGGTGGCCAAACTGCACGGCGATGAACGCAGTTACCAGGTACTTGCCGATCTGAATACGCGTCCGCGGACCAGGTATGTGGCCGCGGTCCTGAATCCGAACCAGGAACTGGAAGAAGCCCCGGTGGAACACGTGCCGGTGAAGGGTTAATGCGAGCATGGCAACCAGCGACCTGAAGAACCCGAAGATCGATCCCGCGACCGGTGAATACAGGGTCATCGCGCCGGGGCAGACCTTCCGATCAGTCACCGAGAAGATATCCCGCATCGTGCTCACGCCGCACACACCGCTGGGCTGGCTCGCCCTGTTCGGCGTGGCCGGTGCCGGCGCCACCATGTTACTGGTGGCGGTAACATGGCTGTTCCTCAAAGGCACGGGCATCTGGGCCATCACCCAGCCGGTGGCCTGGGGCNNTCAGCCGCTTTGCCGAGGCCATGACTATCTTTGCCGTGGTCTGCGCGGGAATGTTCCCACTGATCCACATTGGCCGCCCGTGGCTGGGGTACTGGATGCTGCCCTACCCGAGCACGATGACCGTCTGGCCGCAGTTTCGCTCTCCGCTGTTGTGGGACGTCTTCGCGGTTTCGAC
>PLZC01000389.1:4323-12358 GCA_003151985.1 Acidobacteriaceae bacterium | reverse complement strand
GCCTGGAAAAGATCAAGGAGCGGATACTGGAGTTTCTTGCCGTACGCCAATTGGTGAAGAATCCAAAGGGCTCGATTCTTTGTTTTGCAGGACCTCCTGGGGTGGGAAAGACATCGCTTGGCATGTCCATTGCCAAGGCGACCGGGCGCAAGTTTGTCCGCCTCTCGCTGGGCGGGGTGCGCGACGAGGNNTTCGTGCGCATGTCGCTGGGCGGGGTGCGCGACGAGGCGGAGATTCGCGGTCACCGGCGGACTTATATCGGGGCTTTGCCAGGGCAGATTATTCAGCACATGAAGCGCGCGGGGACAAAAAACCCGGTGTTTCTGCTGGACGAAGTGGACAAGGTGTCTTCCGACTTCCGGGGCGATCCTTCGTCAGCGTTGTTAGAGGTGCTGGACCCGGAGCAGAATTCCGCGTTCCAGGACCACTATCTGGACGTGGACTACGACTTGTCGCAGGTTCTGTTTGTGGCGACGGCCAACGTGCTGCATACGATTCCGCCGGCGCTGCAGGACCGCATGGAGATTTTGCGGCTGCAGGGTTACACGGAGCAGGAGAAGCTGGAAATTGCAAAGCAATACCTGGTGAAGAAGCAGCGCGAGCAAACGGGATTAAGCGACAAGAACATTGTCTTCAAGGATGACGCGCTGCTGGAAATCATCCGCTACTATACGCGCGAGGCCGGGGTACGCAACCTGGAACGGGAGATCGGGAACATTTGCCGCAAGGTGGCCCGCCGCGTGGTGAAGAACGGCGCAAAGCACAAGGAAGAGATTACCGCGGCGAATATCTTCGACTTCCTGGGAGTGGCCCGGTATCGCGACTCCGAAGTGCATGAAAAGAGCGAAATTGGCCTGGTTACGGGGCTGGCCTGGACGGAGGTGGGGGGCAGCATTCTGACTACCGAAGTGCAGGTGCTGGACGGCAAGGGCAAGCTCACCATTACCGGGCAACTTGGCGACGTGATGCAGGAATCGGCGCAGGCGGCGCTGAGTTATATCCGCGGCAAGGCGCAGGCCATGGGGCTGAGCCGGGAGTTCTATCGCAACGTGGACCTGCATTTGCACGTCCCGGAAGGCGCCATTCCCAAGGACGGCCCTTCGGCCGGCATTACCATGGCGACGGCATTGGCCAGCGCATTGGCGAAGATTCCGGTGAGGCGCGACATCGCCATGACCGGCGAAATTACGCTGCGCGGTAAAGTATTGGCAATCGGCGGGTTAAAGGAGAAGTTGCTGGCTGCGCTTAGGGCCGGGATCTTTGAGGTGATTTTGCCCCGCGCCAACGAAAAGGATGTGGCGGAGTTGCCGGACAACATCAAGAAATCGATCAAATTGCACTTCGTTGACCAGATGGACGAGGTGCTGACGCTGGCGCTGGAGAGTCCGCTGCAGGCGTTGCTTCCGGTTCAAACCGAGGTTTTGACGACGGTGCCGGGGGAGATTCCCGCTAACCTGCCGGCGCGGCAATAGGCCAAGCGTGCGATAAATCCCAGGTCTCACGGTCGGGACCTGGGGCACTCGCCTATGGAACCACCGGCAATTGGCTGGCTATGGTTGTGGCGGCGGGGCTACAGGCGGGATGTCCCCAGCCGCTGGCGCTTACGCCGATGGCATGCTCTGCGGCGGATGTGATGTCGAAGACAATATTGTCCGGCCTGGATTTGTCGCCGCTTACGCCTGCGGGAACGTAGTCCAGCCCCAGGGTGTGCCGCGTACGCCAGGCAACATTGTGGTCGGCGCAGGAGGCGTCGCCGCTGACTCCAAGGGCGCCGATCAACTCCCCGGTCCCGTTGTAGAGCGCAAGGCCGCCGCCAAATACGTTCACCCCGCCAATGCGCGCGCCAACCATTGGATCGTTCTGCTGCCCGTAGTCACTCGGATCGCCACGGTAAGCTACCGATGTGTCCACAGGATTACTGGCCTGGAGGCCGAAGAGGCTGCCGCCGGGCTGCGTGACGCTGTAAAGGTTGGCGGTTGAGAGGGCCAGTTTTGGCAGGCTGAAGGCGTTGGCGGTGTTGGCTTTCTGGGCGGCAATCACGCGGCTGCCGGGCCATTGGTCGCCACGGTTTGCGCCCGTGAATGCAACAGCGCGCACCACGCCATCGCGATCCACGATGGCCCCCCACATGTCCAGGTTGAAGCCTCCATTGGCCTGCTGCCGCGCCGCAAGGAGCGCGTCGCGCAGTTGACCGTGCGAAGGGAGTTGCTTGGCGGCGACTATGTCGATTTCAGATTTGGGCATTGCTTTCGTTCCTCCAGGAGGTCCGGAAGCAGGCGCTTCGCAGCTTTGCCGCGCAGCCTTCCGAAAACTTCCCCAAGCTACCACAGCATAAAAGGGCCTCGCAATCACGAAATGATTGAGCGGGCGGGAGTTGCGAAGTGTGGGCTCTTGACCACCGGAAGCCGGTACCGCGCGCTGGTCCTGTATCCTCGAATAAGACTTGCCGGATCACACGCACCCATTGCCCACTCAATGCGCTATACGACACAATTTCTGCTTTCGGCCATGGCGGCGGCTCAGTTTCCTGAGCCGGATGTGCCGGAGATTGCCTTTCTTGGCCGCTCGAACGTGGGCAAATCCAGCTTGCTAAACAAGCTCGCCGGGGAAAAAGCGGCCAAAGTCTCTTCGACGCCGGGGCGCACACGGGCCATCAACTTCTTTGCTCTTCTGGACCCAAGCCGGCGGCGCAAACTGATGTTTGCCGACCTGCCAGGCTATGGCTACGCCAAGATATCGAAATCGGTGTCGGCGGGGTGGCCGGAGTTCATCGAGCCCTACCTGGCCATCCGCTCCACGCTCAAGCTGTGTGTCTGCCTGGTGGACTCGAACGTTCCTGCCCAGGACAGCGACCGGCAGCTTTTTGACTGGCTCCGCGCGGCTGAACGCGATTTTGCGGTGGTGGCCACAAAGATTGACCGGCTGAGCGGCAACGAACGCACACGCAACCTGCTGGCGTTGAGGAAGGGACTGGAACTGGAGGAGCTGCTTCCGGTTTCGGCCAAAACCGGCTCCGGCTTGGCTGACTTGTGGGTCAGAATTGAAGCCGCGGGATGTATTCAAGGCTGATACTTTCGGACGCATCGGCCTCCGCCGAGGGCGAAAGCCGGTGCGCTTCAGACTTACCCTTACTCGACAAACAAACTTCCACTCCGACGTCAATCTTCCCGCTGGCCACATGCATCGCGAGCTTGTCGAGGAAGGCCCGAGCGGTACCGGTTTCGCAACGCAACAGGCGCCCCGCAGGGGCCAGACGGCCCAGGAAACGGGGGGACAGGCGAAGCCAGCGGTGCGCGGACCATGGTCGCCGGGAAAATGAATCGAGGCAATCGTGGGCGATGGCATCCACCTTGGGGAGCCAGAGGGCTGGAGCGGCATCCACTTTCCAGGTGAGCACCGCGAGGTGGTCGCCTGCGGCGAGGGGGTTGATCTGGCGCGCCCCCTGGTGAAGGAACACCTCGAATCGCAGCGCATCCACAGTTCCCGGTGGCAGCAGATCGGGCAGGACGCCTAATTCCTCCATTTCCAACTCGACCTGGTCTGGCGGAAGGGCAACACAGACCGCGACGGTTTGGCCCTTGCGGATTTCGTTCTTCAAGATACGCAGAGCCTCTCCCAGCGTGGATACGAGGAAATCGATGACGCCATCGCGAATGGCCTGTTTTTGCGTAGCGACGTCCGCGGTGGCAGTCAGCGATGCGGCGCCTGCGATATTGGCGGCCGCTAGAAGAGCGCAGCCTGCCGAATCTAGTTCTCCGGCATAGAGGAGCTTGCCGCCAAGGCTCGGTTCGCAATCGGGGCGACGTTGGTCGCCTGCGATTTGGATAAGGCCCGCATAGAGCCAGTCCACATTTGCGGAAAATGAGCGGAGGAACGTACGATCAACGGTCATTGAAGATACTCCATCGTACGCGTTCAGGCAGATTTGGTATTCGTGGGGCCCCGCTTACGGTCATAGGGGGCAGGGAGCAGAGTGAGGGCTGAGAATCCGGGGATATCCAATCTCCGCTTCTTTTACAGGGTCTCTAATCGTTTCTTGCGAAGATGGTCAAAAGAGACCACTATCCGCTTTTTAAGACGATTGAATTCGTGCGAAGGTTGTAATCGGTCGGTACTTAAGTACTTACCAGGCGGAATATGCCTGGCCATCGGAGCCGGTTTCGTCGGAGCCGGAGTGAATATCGTCGATGCCGGGATCGGTCTGGTCCACCGAGTGCAGCGCATCGCCCGTGTTGGTTACCCAGGTCGTCTTGCTGTGGGTCATTGGGTCTTCGGGGATAGCCTTCAGGTAACCGTCCGTAATCAAGTCGTCTAAAGACTGCGGCGCCTTCTGCTTGTCCATGGTGTAGGAGTCGATGGCCGACCGCATCACGTGCAGATCTTCCTTGAGGACAGCTTCTCTGGCCTGCTTGAGTGCGCCGACAAAGCTGGGAATAGCCACCACGGCGAGGACGCCGATGATGGCCATCACGATCATCAACTCGATCAGCGTAAAGCCGTTGTTTCGCTTGCTAATCCCGCGCATGGAGTCCTCTATCGGCCAGTATCTCCGGCTACCAGTCAGAGTATTTGGTTCCGTCCAGGGCAGTGCCCATGGACTTTGAATACACGTCGAAAACGCTTTCCCCACTGTATGAGTCCGAAGTGGGATCGTCCTTCATGGAGCGCAGTCCCCACTCTTGCTTGCCGGTCATCGGGTCCAAGGGAATGCGGCGGAGAAATCTCACTTTTTTGCTTTGAACGTCCACACCTTTAACCAGCGTCTCCAGGTCCGGCGGGTAGTTCTGGCTGTCCAGCTTGGTTTGGAAGGCGCCTCTGTCGGCCGCGTCCTTGTAGTGGTCGATGGCGTCGCGCATCTCCCACAGGTCGCGGCGGAGCTCGCGCTCGCGATCTCTTTTTACCTTGAACATGGAAATGGGAACGGCCGCCGAGGCGAGAATGGCGAGAATCGCCACGGTCACAACCAACTCGACAAGCGTAAGTCCCCGTTCGCGCTTCGAGCGCACTCGGTTTGGGGACTTGATGCTCATTTGCTCCGCTCCCTACCTGACCTGAATGTTGGCCTGCGCGCCCTGGGCCGGCACTTGCTGCTGAGCGCTGTTGATGGCGGCGGGCCGAGTGATGGCAATGACGCTGTCTCCCGCGGCCTTGGCCTGAAAACTAAGGACGTAGACCACGCCCGAACCGCTCACGCCGGCTGCTCCAGGCGGGCGGGAGGCGTTGATCGTGATGCTGCCCGGCTCGTCGTCACGGTGGACCAATGCGACTGCCTGACCATCGCGGCCGAGGAAGTCCCCGTTGTCCACATTGACCAGGGAAAGCTTGGCCGGATCGTATTGAATCTGCAACGGTACGGAAGCAATATCCGTTGCGCCACTGAGGATAATTGGCACCTTGAAGGTGGAGTTCACGGCCAATGGAGACGGCGGCGCGGTGAACGCAAATGCCACGCTTCCCGTACCAGATGGAGTGGCTGGCTGGTCTGCCTGCGGGATGGGTGGGATGACTGCCGGTGGAGGGGCCGGAAGGGGTGGAATGGTTTGCGGTTCGGGCTGGGGGAGGGGTGGAATTTTAGCGGCGTCGCTTCCGTTCGAATTAGCTGCTGCTTTCAGTTCAGCCATTGCCGCGGGCGCCGCCGCCTCCGCGCTTTGGCCGGGGACGGTGCCAACGATGGGCCGCACGGGTGCCGGATTTGCCGGTGGCGGCGCGGGCGCCGGGCTCGGATTTTCGGCCGGCACACGGCGCAGTTCGATTGCCTGGCCGACGCCGGTGTCGATTGTGCGCAGATTCACGGGTCCCAGCTCCTGGGAGCGAACGATATGCGGCACTACAACGAAGACGATCTCGTCGTCGTGAATCGTGTGGTCTTTGGAACCGAAGATGTACTTGAGAATCGGGATTGAGCCCAGTCCCGGGATGCCGGACCAGGATTGCTGGTCCTCCTTGTCTTGAATGCCTCCCAGGATGTTGGCCTCACCCTCGCGCAGCCGGATGATCTGGTCCACCACGCGTTGGCTGATGATGGGCTCAGTAACTTGGCTGATGGTGACATTGCCGCTTTGGGACGTAACCTCGATCTTTATCTTTAGCGTCACGTCGTGGTCAAAGTGAACGGTGGGGGTCATTTCGATGGTCACGCCGACATCGAGGTACTGAAACTGCGTGTTGACCAGCGAACTGATCCCCCCCATGGCTCCCGCACCCACGCCGCCTCCCCCATAAGAGCCGGTGGCTACCGGGATGCGCGAGCCGATCTTCATGGTTGCCTTCTGCGAGTCGGTGGCGCGGATGCGAGGATTCTGCAGAATTTTTGTATTCGAGTCGCTGAGCAGCAGGTTGGCGGTGGCCCCCCCGATGGTGACCGCGAAATTCGTCGCCTTCAGATGGGCCAGGTCGTAGATCGTCGTACCGTTGGTAGAGCTAGTGGTGCCTGTGCCCGTGCCGGTACCCGTTCCGGTACCCGTTCCTGTGCTGGTACTTGTAGTGGTGTTGGGCTGCAAGGCCACGCCGATGCTGCTGGGCCACGCCAGGCCGAGGTTGCGCTCCCAATTCTTGCTTACCTCGAGAACCGCAATGTCTACCACAACTTCGGGCCGTGCCTTGTCGAGATCGTTGATGAGCTTTTGCGCCAGCAGCAACTCATCGGGAGTAGCCCGCATGACGATGGCGTTCTGGCTGGCGACGCCGTAGACCTTGGCGTTGGGCAGCACGTTGCGCAAGGCTGTCTGCACGTCGTTCAGGTCGTTTTGCTGCCAGGCATTGGTCAGATAAAAGGTCTGCACCGCTTGCTCGTCGAGCTCGGTGCGCTTGGCGCGGGTGTTCTGTGCCACAAAAATGGTGTTGGCAGTTACCGGGCGCCAGAAGGTGTTCGACATGGTGCCTACGATGCGCAACGCATCTGTAAGCGAAACGCCATTCAGATCCACCTGTACACGCTTGGCGGTGTAGTCCGGATCGAAGAGGATGTTTACGCCAGCGGCCCGGCCTACAGCCTGGTAGATGACCTTGGCGTCTTCGCTCATGTGCAGGGTCAAAGGCTCGTTGTTGATGAGCTTGAGCGCGACCGGGCCGCCCATGGAGTCAATTTCCGCCTGCCTGCCCGGCGCCTGGGGAAGGCTGGTCTCGGCTATTGGCGCCTCTCCGTTCTTCACCCGCATTCTGGAGATTTCCTGTTGTGCCGCCTCGTTGCCGGGGTCGATTTCGGCGGCATGAAGGAACTCGGCCAGCGCGCCTTGCTCGTCGCCCTTTTTGACAAGCTGGCGACCTTTTGCCATGTGGACCGCCGAGGCTGAAACACGCACACGATAGTAGGCGGTGCGGTAGCGCAAGTCATTGGGGGCCTTGGCATAGGCCTTCTGAAAGTTGTCGTAGGCGGCGTCGTAGTCCTCGCGCGCCTCGGCGTTTTCGCCGCGCTTGAAGAAGGAACCCGCCGACTCCGCCCGCATGGAAATGGAGTGGAGCCCAAAGGTGGCCAGAATGGCGAGGAGAATTACGCGGACGGCGGCTTTGGAGAGAAGGGCTCCTGAAGCAGTTGGGACAGCAACGCGGCGGTTCATCGAACTCCCAAGCGTCTCAGCCGGCCCGGAACCCATACCGGAGCCTTGCGGGCTGCCTTGGCCGCCCCTGACGCAATTTATGCTGTGATTCTCGATGCAATAGCTATCGGTGGATTTTCTGAAACTACAATGCCCCATTTTAGCAAAGCCTCTCTGGGGACCGGCCAAATCCCGCATGAATGCTAGGATGAAGATTCGAGGATGCTTCCCCATGGCTCGCCAAACCAGCCACGTGATCGTTCAGAAGGACGACTCCGGCCCCAAAAAGCCGGCTCGGCCCCGCGACCCGGTAGCCTCCGGTGAACGGGATGCCGCGCACAATCGTCTCGCCAGCCACAACTACTTTTTGCTGGAGAAGTTCGAGGCCGGAGTAGCGTTGCGCGGTACCGAGGTCAAGTCGATTCGGGAAGGGAAAGCGAATCTCAGAGACTCCTATGGCCTCATCAAGGACGGAGAGGCGTTTCTGCTGAACGTGCATA
>PLZC01000389.1:0-4307 GCA_003151985.1 Acidobacteriaceae bacterium | reverse complement strand
CAAGCGCGAGACCGAACGCCGCCGCGAGGCCGACCGGGAAGCACGGGCCGCGGTGAACGCGAGCAAACACCGCATGGGGCGCTGATCTCGTTCGGCGGCTTTCCTGAATCGGCCGCAGCAGTGAATAATGAAGAACATGCGCACCGAATTGTCATTTGCCGAACTTCCCCAGATTGAGACCGAACTGCTGGCCGTAGCTGCCGCAGACAAACAAACTGCCAAAGGCGCCGACGTCAAGCCGGAGCTCGTGCTGCTCATCGCCGACCCCGCCGTTCAAGCCGCGGCGGCCGCCGTACTTGCCAGCGGCGAATACAAAGGCGGGGCCAATGAAACGCTGCTATTGCACGCTCCTGCGGGCCTGAAGGCCAAACGGCTGCTGATTGTCGGGCTGGGCAAGCTGGCCAAGGTCACCGCTCACAGCGTGCGAAATGCTGCTGGTACCGCCGTCCGTTTTACCAAGCCGCGGGCCATCCGGGAACTGGTTTTCGTCCTGCCCGAGTTGGAGGCGCTGCCTGCGGCGCCCAGCGCCCGCTCCGCCGTAGAGGGCGCTTTCGTGGGCGACTTCGACGCCGACACGTATCGCAGCGACCGCAAGGATCAGAGCGTGGAGTTGTTCAAGCTGGCCGCTCCCGCCGGGTCTGACGAGGCAAGTCTACGGGCAGCCTTCCTTGAGGGAGTGATCGTGGGCGAGAGCCAGAATTTTACCCGCTCGCTGGTCAACGAGCCGGGAAACAAGCTTACGCCGACAGTTTTAGGTGAGCGTGCCGCACAGATGTCCGCCGAGGTCGGGCTGGGGTGCGAGGTCCACTCTACGGAAAAGCTGCACGAGCTGAAGATGGGGGCGTTCTGGAGCGTGTCACAAGGCTCGGAAGAGCCGCCGGCCCTGATCGTGATGCGGTATGAGCCGGAAGGCGTTACGGATGGGCCGGTGCTGGGGTTGGTGGGCAAGGGCATCACGTTCGACACTGGCGGCATATCGATCAAGCCCTCGGACAATATGGAGAAAATGAAGTACGACATGGCTGGCGGCGCGGCGATGATCGGCGCCATGCGAGCCATTGCGCTGCTCAAGCCCAGGGTGCGAGTGATCGGTATTGTGTGCGCCGCGGAGAATATGCCGGACGGCAAGGCGCAGAAGCCGGGCGACGTGCAGACGGCGATGTCGGGGAAGACCATCGAGATTATCAACACCGATGCCGAGGGGCGGTTGGTGTTGGCGGACGGGCTGAGCTATGCAAAGCAACTGGGGGCGACGCACCTGATCGACGCGGCCACCCTGACCGGGGCCTGCGTGGTGGCGCTGGGGATGATCAACGCCGGGGCCTTTTCGAACGATGACGCGGCTTTTGCGAAATTCGACGGCGCGCTGGCTAGCTCCGGCGAGAAGTTCTGGCGGCTGCCGCTGGGTGAGGAGTACGCGGAACTTATCAAGAGCGACATCGGCGACATCAAAAACACGGGCGGGCGCTGGGGCGGAGCGATTACGGCGGCCGAGTTCCTCAAGGTGTTTGCAGAAGACACGCCTTGGATTCACCTCGATATCGCCGGCATGGCGTGGGTGGAAGATTCCCGGCCTTACATCGCAAAGGGGCCGAGCGGGTATGCGGTACGGTCAATTCTGGAGTGGGTGAGGAGTTATTAGCTATCTGACCGCGTAAATCCGTTTGCTGAGATTTGTGCTTTCCCAGGTCTCAAAATCGAGACCTGGGGCACCCGCGTTCTTGAATAGGTTGAATTTCGCGAGATAGGTTACTTGCGATGAAGGACTATAAGTTCGACAGTATCAACGGCCAGAGGATTTGATAACTTCAGACTGCCGCCGGAGGCGGACTTTTCATCGACCAATTCCAGACTCTGGGTACTGCTGATCCGGTAGCGCTGAATGGTGAAGTCGGCTTTGCCCCAAGGCAGATTTGCGACGGTGAGGTTGTAGCCGGAGTTGTCGTGGTACACAATGTCTGTGCGCAGCGGAAGCTCATTGGGAGGTGGGGGTATAGGGTTGGCCGTTGTCGGCTTAGGCTTGGCCACCTGGTCGGCGGGCCGAAACATCTGCTTGGGCTTGTAGCCGGCCGGAATGGCGTAGTTGCTGATGAGTATCTGCACCGTCTTGTCATCGGCAGAACGGCCGGCAAGCGCGGCGAAGCCGAAGATATCGGTTCCGGCGACTGCAAGCCGCTTTGGTGTATCCAGCATCTGGCCCATGGCCTTGATGGCATAGGCCGTCTTGTAATACTTTCCTTGCAGATCGAATAGCCCCATCCACGAGGCATCGCCGCGGTAAAACATGGCGGCATTCAGCGGTACATCCTGGAGATAACTCATCACCGAGTCGATGAAAGCGGCGTTGTGCGGGCCGCGTAACTCGTCCATCTCGGCCGCGGTAAAGTCGGGAGTCAAATTCCATTCGGAAAGAACGCTCTCCGCCTTGGGGAATCCATGCGCATCCAGCAGCTTGCGGAAATTCTTCGCGAGCCGGGGAGCGTCAAAGGGATCGGCGGAGTTGATGGCGTAGGTGTGCCAGGAATAAAAATCGAACGGCACCTTGTGTGCTTTGCAATAGTCGAGCAGGCCTTCGCGGTAAGGCGAAGCGTGCGCGGGATCGGCGATTGCGGGGCCGCCCACCTTCAGCGTGGCGTCGGTGGACTTGAGGGCGCGGGCCACCTTTTCATAGAGCTGGTAAAACTGCTCCGGGGTACCGGTCCAGAAAATGTCCCCCGGCTCATTCCAAAACTCCCAGTAGCGGATGTTGTAGTGGAAGCCGTTGGCCCATCCCTGGTTGTAATGCATAGCGATGTGCTTCACCGCGCTGGCATACTTGTCGAAATTGACCGGCGGTTCGGCGTTGGCGCCCCAACTGCGCCCAATGCGGTAATAAACCTGCGCACCGCTCGCTTGAATGTCGGCCATGACCTTGTCGGTGGGGCCAAAGTTGTAGCTCTCGGGCTTCTCAGGGTCGGCGTTGAAGTCGGGAAATATCGTGCTCTTGTTGCCTGCCTCAACGACGCCTGCACGCTGCGCATCGTCGGGAATCAGCCAGGCCAGGTCGCTGTTCTTGAAATCGAACTTGGCATCGACGTCAGTCGGTCCCATCAGATCGTGGGTGCGCACGAAGCTGGTGCGGAGCTCCTTGTATTGGTTGACGAGGTTGGGCAGGCCAGCCATCGCCGGGGTCGGTTGACCGTTCAACCCCTGGAAATCGCGGATTTCACCTGTGACTTTGCCGGCGTCGATTTGCAGGGTGCGGAAACCGTTGTTTGCGGGGGCTTGGGCGAATGTTATGGAACAAGGGATTAAAGCCAAGAGAAGAAAAGGTGAGACGCGCTTCATTTGCACTACTCCTTCGTGGTGCGGGCGAAGGGGAAGAACGGCCCCGCGGCTTTGAGTTGGCAACCAAGCAGGGCCTTCGCAGGCTCACTTTGGGATTGTACAAGGGGAGGGAGCAACAAGGATGTGCGGGAGGAAATGGAATCCCAGGTCTCAGAAGCGAGACCCTTCGGCAAGCTCAGGGCAGGCTCTGTGGCACCCAGCTAACTCTAGACCGAAACGCAAACTGCCCCTTCTCCCAATGTAGAAAGAAGGGGCAGTTTGAACTTCTGCGGCAAGCGCGGATCAGCCGGCTTTTTCCAGCAGGCACAGCGACAGGTCGCGGCGCTCGACCATTTCTCTGGTGATTTCGAGATCGCGGACGCGCTTGTTGTTGGGCAGGTGATACATCAGGTCCAACATCAATTCTTCGAGGATCATGCGCAAGCCGCGGGCGCCTACCTTGCGGGCGAGGGCCTCGCGGGCTACGGCGCAGGTGGCTTCCGGCGTGAAGTGCAGGCGGACATTCTCGTATTCGAGCAGGCGCTGATACTGCTTGAGGATGGCGTTGCGGGGCTTGGTTAGGATCTCAATTAACGCCGCTTCGTCCAACTCGTCGAGGATGCCCATCACCGGTAGACGGCCGACAAACTCGGGAATCAGGCCGTACTTGATCAGGTCCTGAGGCTCGGTGCGGCGCAGCAATTCGGTGTCGCGATGCGAACGGGAAGTTGCGGCATCGGCTTCGGCATCGACGCTCTTGAAGCCCAGGGCCTTTTTGCCCACGCGGCGCCCGACGACGCGCTCGAGGCCCACAAAGGCCCCACCGCAAATAAACAAAATATTTGTAGTGTCGATGGCGGTGAATTCCTGATGCGGATGCTTGCGGCCACCTTGCGGGGGGACATTGGCCACGGTGCCCTCGAGGATCTTGAGCAGGGCCTGTTGCACGCCCTCGCCGGAGACGTCGCGAGTAATGGACGGGTTCTCGTCCTTGCGGCCGA
>PLZC01000276.1 GCA_003151985.1 Acidobacteriaceae bacterium | reverse complement strand
ACTACGCCCACGGCCAGTCGGACTCTCTGGAGCACGTCACCCACTCCATGTGCACCCTCGAGTTCACCGACCACCAGCCCCTCTACCGCTGGTATATCGAGCAGCTAGGCATCTTCCCCACGCAGCAGATCGAGTTCGACCGCCTCAACATCACCTACACCGTCCTCAGCAAGCGCCGCCTCATCCAATTCGTGCAGGAAAACCGCGTCAACGGCTGGGACGATCCCCGCATGCCCACCCTCTCCGGCCTCCGCCGCCGCGGCTTCTCCCCTGAAGCCATCCGCGCCTTCGTCGCCGCCTCAGGCGTCTCTCGCACCAACGGCTCCACCGACATCGAAATGCTCGAACACTTCCAGCGCGACGACCTCAACCACCGCGCCCGCCGCGCCATGGCCGTCCTCCACCCGCTAAAACTGGTCATCGACAACTACCCCGAAGGCGAGGAGTTCGTAGAAGTCGCCAACAACCCCGAAGACCCCACCGCCGGAACCCGCCAGGTCCCCTTCTCCCGCGAGATCTACATCGAGCAGGACGACTTCCGCGAAGTGCCTCCCCCCAAGTACTACCGCCTCTCTCCAGGCAAGGAAGTCCGCCTCCGCAACGCCTATTTCGTCACCGCCCGCCAGGTAGTTAAAGACGCCGACGGCGACATCGTCCAGGTCCACTGTACTTACGATCCACTGAGCCGCGGCGGCAACTCGCCCGACGGCCGCAAGGTGAAGGCCACCCTCCACTGGGTCTCGACCGCCCACGCCATCGGCGCAGAAATCCGCCTCTACGACAAGCTCTTCCTCAAGCCCGACCCCAACGACTTCCCCGAAGGCGGCAGCGTCCTGGACAACCTAAACCCCAACTCGCTGGAAATCCTGACCACCGCCAAGCTCGAGCCCTCCCTGGCCGATGCCAAGCTCGAAGACCGCTACCAATTCGAGCGCGTAGGCTACTTCTGCCTCGACCCCGACAGCACTCCCGGCAATCGAGTCTTCAACCGCACGCTCCCCCTGAAAGACTCCTGGGCCAAGATCGAAAAGAAGTCCGGAGCCTAGGCACCTTCAGCAGGGCGGCCGCGCGAGGGAATGACGGAGGGAGCAGGGGCCTTCAGGCCCCTGAATACAGCCGTGCAAAAGATGTGGCTTTAGCCACGGGCCTTTCGTTTATGCTCCTGAGATGCGATTGCACCGCAAGAAACCCGGACGTATCTCGTAACCGCCGTGACCGCGCAACGCCGCAGCCTTTTTCAGGTCACCGCAACAGCCGAATTGCTTCAACAGACAATCTTCGACTATCGCAGTCAGGGAAAGTTCCTCTTGCATGCCGTCGTGATCATGTCGGACCATCTTCATGCGCTCATCACGCCCGCCGCTGATGTATCGCTTGAAAAAGCGATGCAATTCATCAAGGGTGGCTTCTCCTTCCGCCTGAAGAGCAAGCACGACGTGTGGGAGCGCAGTTTCAACGAAAGCCAAATCTCGACCGAAGAAAAGTTTTTGAGTTGTGTGCGATATATCGAGGAGAACCCGGTACGACGAGGACTTGCATCGATGCCCGAAGACTACCATTTCGGCTCGGCCGCCCTTGGCCAAATGGACCCAATGCCTGCTCATCTGCGCGGACAGAAGGCCCGGGCCTAAAGGCCGCGCATTGAAGGCACATCATTCAGGGGCCTGAAGGCCCCTGCTCCCTCCGAAGACATAGAACACGCAGCAGTCCCAGGTCCCAAAAGCGGGACCTGGGGCACCCGGCACCGGTAATCCTGCATTTCAGAACCGGGACTGCTTACGCCCGGTCTGTTGTGATAGATTTCTGCCATCATGTTGAAATGCCTGGCGATCCCCGCTACGCTCGAAGGGTTGCCTATAGCATTGGGGAAATCAACATCGTGGTCTTGGATACTCTGCTACCTCCGCGCCGTGGTAACGGGGCTGGGGCTTGCGATGATGGGACTCGCGTCCATGATGTACGAAGATGAGGAGGGCCGCCTACAAAGCAGGATCAAAAGGTTCCAAGGTAGAGTCGAGAACTGGTGGATCAAAGTAGACGACAGTCGGAAAGCATCTATGCCTTGGGTCGCGCAGTTTGTCCAGGCATTCGCAAATCTAGTTGGACGTTGTCTTGACAGGATTTTTACCAAACGCTTGCTGTCCATGCGACTGGTCGGCATATCTCTTCTGTTGTCGATGGCTTCTTCCCTCCTGTCTATCATCGTTTTGCCATTGATTCTTCATTCTGCGCGGTTGCCCTCGCCTGGCAACGCTGTATTTCAATTCTCCCGACTTTTGATTCTCACTCTTCTTCCAGCGATTTCCGAAAGCCCATCTATGCCATTGAAGCCATGGCTTCCGCGGATTATGCGATTCCTTTGGTGGATTTTCATCATTAGAATCATTCTGACAGTGGCTGATTTCTTAGTCTTTACGGCTCATTCAAGTGCGGCTGGCGCTTCCCTTGCTGCGAACGCCGCAATACTTTTGCCTCTATTATTCGGACTTAGCGCGACGTGCGACGTTTCTTTCATTCTATTCACCCGATGGACATTTCGGCGAATCTCCACGTCTAACACTGTTCGCGGCATCTTGTTATGGATACTCCTGCTTCTATTGTTTCTTGTTCTCGTTTTGGTCGCTACGCCTTTGGCCGGTGTAGGCGTGATGAAGTACTCCATGTTGGCCGGTGGAATCCTATTGTTTTCTATCTTTGTAAATTCCATAGATATTGTTCTTGTCTTGGCTACACTTATTGTTGCGGGGTTACTCTTGGCTCACCGAGTTGTGTGGCCACTTATAGAAAGGCCCTTGTATGCCATCCAGCGAATTGAATTGGTTGACCGTGGCGAATGGAAGAAAAGGAAAAGTTGGTTGTGGGCTTTTGGCGTTTTTCTGATAGTTATTGCAATTCCAGGACTTCCCTCGTGGATAAAGGCTCTGCTTGAGAAGATTTGATGTTCGATGATTAATTGAGACAAGAGCTGGGTGCCCCATCCTTACGCTTCTTTCTGGCGCAAGGGTGGGAGACCACGAACCTCCTGCTCCGCGGGCTTTTCGGTTTGTCAGCCGTCAACCGGCGAGGCCTTCCCCCGCTCGAAGAACTTCCGGAGCTTACCCGTCGAGTACGAAGTCTGCCCCAGCGCTTCATCCATCCATGCCGGAAGCTCGGAGGCGAGAAAAGTAATTTCGCGTCCCAGAAACGACGCGATCAGCCTCGGCGGCACTCCGAACACGGAATTGTCGTTTAGTTCGAAGAGATCGATTGTCTTTCCCAACTCGTCGAATACGCGAGGAAGGTTGCCAAGGCTGCTTGAGCGTATCTTTCGAACCGTATCTTCTGAGCCGCTATGCCCGCCCAGATCAGCCCTGTTCGCCACCCGGCCGATGGATTTGGAAATACTGTCTACACACACATAGTTGAATTCCACATTGAACCCGGCCTCGTGGGCCATCTTCATCTGATCGAATACGATTGTGCTGCGCAGAGTTGTTTCGGTCGCGAAGTCTTTGCCGGCCGCGACGTGATCTTGAATGAACTTTTCACAGATCGGTCCGACGATCGCGCGAATCGACTTGGGAATGCCGACGTACGACCCACTATTCAAGTGAGCGGCGTAGTCGTCCGCATTGAAGTAATCGCAGCCAAACGAGTCGCCAGGGAACGCACTCGTCTTTCCACTGCCGGAAGGTCCGGCAACGACGTACATGATCGGCATCCACTATCCCCCGAAGTCACGATCCGCGCCGGGTTGCATATCAGCGGGAAGTTCCTTCTTGAGGCGGTTGCCGTCTTTGTCGACGATACCCAAAGCTATCAGCCTCTCCACCGAGCGGCGAATGCGCTTTGCGCCCTCTTCGCGCACCCGCGCCATCACTGCTTCATGCTCGGCCAGGTACTCGGGCGAGTACGTCTTTTTCCCATTGACCGTTTTGGGGGCTTCCACAGCGCTTTTTTTCAACTTCCGAACCGCTGCTCCAGATGCCATAACGCCCTCCCGTTCTCTGAATTCTAGCCCTCCTCCGGTATGAATGAAAGATCAGGCTGCACCTGCTTTTGCAGATAATTAAACCCCGAAAGCGCACAATATCTGTATGCCACACTTCATCCATATCCGGCTTTCGACCCGATTTTCACCGCCCCCCACCCCCCTCCCTCTGGAGAGCTCCTCTTTTCGATAGCGGAGCGCAAATAAGTCTATAATAATGAATCGTTTACAAAATTACATATTAACAATCCGCGATCTACGCACACAAATTTCAGCCGGGTGCCCCATCCTTGCGCTTTTTTCTGGCGCAAGGGTGGGAGAACCACGAACCTCCAGTTCCGCGGGCTTTTCGGCCTGTCAGCCGGCAACCGGCAAAGTCTTTCCTTGCTCGAAGAACTCGCGCAGCTTTCCAGTCGAATAGAGAGTCCGCACCAGCGCTTCATCCATCCATGCCGGAAGCTCTGAAGCCAAAAAAGTAATATCGCGTCCCGGCCAAACCGGCGCAGCCGCCGCATTAAACCCGCGTCAACTGCGCCAGCGCGTTAAAGTGCGCGTCCCGCGCGTGCAGAACCAGCGAGTGCTCCAGAACCAGCGCCGCAATCCACATGTCGTTCGTCGGGATGGGTGTCCCTTGCTTTCGTAATTGCCGGTATACGCTCGCATAATGATGCGTAGTTTGTTCGCCGGCGTATAGAATCGCGACGCCCGGCTTCATCAAGAACCGCCGCAACATGGCCTCGTTGCGCGGCCCCTGAGTGCCGGCTGCAAATCCGGCCCGCAGTTCGCCCAATACAATAAAGGGCAGCCATACCTCGTCGGCCGTCTCCACGGTTTCCACAACCGCCGCGTCACCCCGGCAGAGGTCCGTGTAACGGTTGGTGTCCAGGGCAAGCCTCACGCCGGCTTCCCCTTGCGCGGCTGCCTCCGCCGGTTGGGCTGCCTCGGCCACATCTCCTCGTCGATGGTGTCCTGCGCGGCCAGGGCGCTGTTGAACGCCGCATCCTCTCGCCAGCTTCCCGCAAGGTCCCCGAGGTCTCGCTTCCGGCGCGGGCTCTCGCCCAACCCGGCGCCGCGCACAAGTGCCAGCACTGCTACTTCGTTGAGGCTCTTGCCCTTCCGGCGGGCGGCGTCGCGAAGGGCTGCATCCAGGTATTCCGGCACGTTGCGAATGGTATACTGCATGCACTTATTGTAGGCATTGCAGGCACGTAATGCAAGTGAATGGGCGACCGCCATTTAACATCGCCGCGTGGGGGTCCGCGTTGATCCCGGCGCAAAACCCCGTTCATGCGATTGCCCTGAGGCTGCACCTGCTTTTGCAGATAATTAANNGAAGCGCACAATGTCTGTATGCCACGCCTCGTCCAGGTCCGACTTTTAACCCGATTTCAGCCTGACCCCACCCCCCTCCCCCTCCGGGACCGCTTTTTCGACCATGGAGCGCGATTAAGTCGCTATTAATGAATAGTTTACAAAATTGCATATTAACAATCCGCAATCTCCACACGCAGATTTAAGCCTCTTTTTGAGGCGAAAAAGCCACTTTTCTGCTACCCAAAATGAACATCAACGTCAATCCCTGTTCCCTGTTCCCTGTTCNNGACGTAAACTCCGTCATCAGCAGCCCGCACCCCGACTGCGCGTTGCTGATCGTAGCCTCCACCCCTCCATCACCGGATTCTTGCTCCCCGCCTTTATCGTTCCCTCGTTCCCTTGTTCCCTCGTTCCCTGCTTTACCTAATTGCCGATAACGTCGATCGCCGCCGTAATAGTCTTTGGCGGCATGCAGGCGTTCTGGTCGCGGAACGTGGCCCACACATCCACTTTCCCCGCAGCCGCGGCCCAGGCCGGAACTTTGCTCGAAACAGCCAATGCGGCGGTCGTGGCCGACGCCGTCATCAAGAACCCTCTGCGCGAACTTCTGCCCATGGAATGCCCCTTGAATTCTTTTTGGATTGCGGCACCCATGATAGCAGCGGCGAAGGAAAGGATTCTAGTCGGATTCGAGGGCGGCGAGAATCTGCGGAGCCAACTGGCTCACGCTGCCCGCGCCCAGGGTCAGGATGAGATCCCTTTCGCCGGCCTGGGCCACAACCGCGGCGATGGCCGAAGCAGGGTCTGGAGCGAATTGCACCTGCGGTCCCACAATTTTCTCCGCCAACCGCTCTGCCGTGACTCCGGGGATTGGCTCCTCGCTGGCGGCGTAAATGGGCAGCACTACGACGGTATCCGCGTCTTTGAACGCGCTGCCAAACTCCTCCAGCAGGTCAAGCGTTCGCGAGTACCGGTGAGGCTGGAAGACGACATGGATCCTGCGGTGGCCGCACTCGCGGGCGGCGGCCAAAGTGGCGCGAATCTCCGTGGGATGATGGCCGTAGTCGTCCACCACGGTGACGCCGCGCGCCTCGCCGCGCAATTGAAACCGCCGGTCCACGCCACGAAAGTTGTTGAGCCCCTCGGCAATCTTCTCCGGGGCAACTTCAAGCTGGTGGGCAATGGCCACCGCCGCCGTGGCGTTCAGAACGTTGTGCCGCCCGGGAACAACGAGTTCAAACGGCCCCAGCGGCCCCGCAGCCGTATTCACCAGAAAGCGCACGAAAGGCCCCTTCCCGCCCTCCAGAAATTCGAGCCGGTAGTCCGCGTGGAAGTTCACTCCATAGGTAAAAACCCGGCGGCGGGCGCGCGGCAAAATCGCCGCCAGCAGCGGATTGTCAATGCAGGCGGTAACCGCGCCATAGAACGGAACCTTGTCCATGAAGGACAGGAAGCTCTCTTCCACGTCATGCATGTCGCCGTAGCAGTCCATGTGCTCGCGGTCGAGGTTGGTGACGACCGCCAGGATGGGCGAGAGCTTGAGGAAGGAGCGGTCGCTCTCATCTGCCTCGGCAACCAGATACTGCGTCGTCCCCAGCCGGGCGTTAGAGCCCAGCGCGTCCACGCGGCCGCCCACCACCACGGTCGGGTCCAGGCCGCCGGCAGAAAGAACGCTGGCAACCATGGATGTTGTGGTGGTTTTGCCGTGCATGCCGGCAATCGCGATGCCGTATTTCAGGCGCATCAGTTCGGCCAGCATCTCCGCGCGCTGGATTACGGGAATCTTACGGGCGTGCGCTTCAACCACTTCAGGATTGGCCGCGCCCACTGCGGAGCTGGTGACCACAACCGTGGCCCCGGCTACGTTTCCCGCATCGTGCCCCTGATAGATGGCGGCGCCCAGTTCGGCGAGCCGGTCCGTGACCGGCGTGCGGCGCAGGTCGGAGCCCGATACTTTCATCCCCAGGTTGAGCAAAATCTCCGCAATGCCGCTCATGCCGATGCCGCCGATGCCGATGAAGTGCGCGTGCTGTGAGGTGGCAAACATATGCGAAACTCAACTCTACCATTCGCTTGGGATCTGCCTCTTCCCCATGCTGGAGCAGGCACCATAAACCCTGCTTTATGAAAAAGTTGCGGAAGTTTATTTTTGTCCGGCCGGCGCAACCTTTTGGGCACATCCGCTGTTGAATCAGTACATAACCGGCACGTTGGAGGGGGGCAAAACAAGCCCCTTCAAAAACATAGCCGGTTTGGCAGAGAAATTGCAAGCTGGAGGGAGAGGATATGAGCACCATGAGAAACTGGATGCTGGAGCTACGGTGATTGCAGGCGGATTGGGCATGGGCACGGCATCTGCCCAGTCATTCGAGTTTGGAGTTTATTCTCACGGGCCGGCGGCCTATATTCCGCCTTGCCCAGGGTCAGGGTACGTTTGGGTGGCAGGGTACGAGGCGAATGGCTATTGGATTCCGGGCAGGTGGAATTTCATCGGCGTCCGCGACGGAGACCGTGACCGGTTTGCCCGGTTCGAAGGCGACCGTGGCTGGGGCAGGTACAACAACCGGGACCGCGACCGGGATCGCCGCTGGGACCGGGACCGCGATAGTGATCGCGACCGTTTCCGCAGATAACCCTCTGCATGTGCCTGCACGATGGCGGCCTCTCCCAACCGGAGAGGCCGCTTTTCGTTGCCGTGCAATTCTTTCGAAAGGCCGAAATCAACCGGCGCCATTGCCGTTCAATCAACCGTGCCGGCAGTTCCTTCCAATTCCCATGCGCTCCAGGCCGGCGCTGCATGATTCTTTTTTCAGAACCGCAACTTAACCGCGGAAATGCTGTTTGAATGTGCAGTAGCCGGTTGGGAGCAACAGCCCAGGGACCGGCAAGTGCTGAAGACGGGGTCGCCTCCGGTTCCCCCCCTGGAACAAGCAGGATGGGCAGCACAAGGAGAATGCCATGCGGAGTCTACGACTGGTTCTGATTGCAACGCTTCTGGCTCTGCCCTTCGCGGCAACAGCAAAAGCGCAGGCTGGATATGATGTTGGGGTCGGCCCCGAAGTGGGCGCAGCTCCCATGGAATACGGCCCCCCGGTTTGCGAGTGGGGCTACTACTCTTATTCCCCTTATGGATGCGCCCCTTATGGCTACTACGGACCTGAATGGTTTTATGGCGGCCTGTTTATCGGCGCCGGCCCGTGGTATAACCGCGGCTGGTATGGTCGCGGCGGGTACGGTTACGGACGTGGCGGATACGGCTACGGACGTGGCGGCTATGGCCGCGGTGGCGCATGGGGACGTGGCGGAAACGGCGGCAGAGATGGATACGGCGGCCGTAACGGATATGGTGGCGGCGGACGCGGACCCTACGCCGGCGGCGGACAGCGCGGCGGTGGTCCTGGCGCGCCCAGAGCCTTTCAGGGTGGCGGCGGCTACGGACGTGGTGGCGGCTATGCGCCTCGGGGCGGCGGAGGCTACGGCGGGGGTCGCGCCAGTGGCGGATCCGGCGGTGGCGGGCGCTCCGGCGGCTTCAGCGGCGGTGGTGGACATGCCGGTGGCGGAGGCTTTGGCGGCGGCGGACATGCCGGCGGCGGCGGTGGACATGGTGGTGGTGGACACCGGTAAACCCGGACAGTAATTTCAAAAAGGCCCGTTTGCCTCGGCAAGCGGGCCTTTTGCTTTGGATACTTCGTATCGCGCGAGCGTGGCCAGCCGGTCGGCGATGCGCTCCGCGGCCCCGGGATGGGCCTGAGTACGGGCTGCGGCAGCCATCGAAGCCAATCGGTTCGGAGATGACAGCAGTTCTGTTAGTGTATCGAGCAGTTTACCTGGAACCAGTAAGTCCCGCTCATCCAACATAACGGCGGCGCCCGCATTGACCATTTCTTCGGCATTGCGCTTTTGGTGGTCATCGGCCGCGGCAGCAAATGGCACCAGCAAGCTGGGTTTGCCGGCGGCGGCCAATTCTGCAACTGAAGATGCGCCGCTGCGCGCCATCACCAGGTTCGCCTTCGCAAAGCACTCCGGCATGTTGTCGCAAAAGGGGCGAACTTGCCAACGTTGGGGATCGGCCCCGCTGGCAGCATAGGCTGCCTGGGTTGTTTCTGCATGACGCACGCCGCTCTGGTGCAGCACCGTCAACCCAGGCACCGTCTCAAGCAGCGGCGCGATCAAATGCGGCAGGTTCGTATTGAAGATGCGCGCGCCCTGCGAACCGCCGAAAATCAGGAGGTGGAGCGCTGTGCCTGTTGGCGGTTGGATGGTAAAAAACTCTGGCCGTACCGGAATGCCGGTAACTTCGCAATTCCGGAACCATTTGGTCGCCGATGCAAAATTTACCGCCGCGGCCTGCACCTTCATCCCGACCAGCCGATTGGCCAGGCCAGGCATTGCATTGGGCTCGAAGGCCATGGTTGGCACCTTGAGCTGCAATGCCGCCGCCATGGCCGGACCCGAGGCGTAACCGCCCACGCCAAACACAACATCGGGTTTGAACTCGCGAATGAGCCGCTTGCAGGCCAGAATGCTGCGGGGAAGATCCATGAGGGTGCGCAGGCGGGTGACCAGCGAAACATTCTTGAGCGGGCCGACATCGACGAGCCGTAAATTGAATCCGGCCTCGGGCACCAGGCGAATTTCCATACCCCGCCGGGTACCTACAAAAAGCACCTCGGCGGCATGACGCTCAACCAGTTCGTGCGCCACCGCGAGCGCCGGAATAATGTGACCGCCTGTGCCGCCACCGGCTATAAGAACGCGCAACTCCGCCAAGTCCTTCCTCTTCTTCTATAGATGCAATCAACGGTCAACTTGGTCCCTTGTTCCCTTGTTCCGAGCCCTTTTCATTCGATCTTCTTCGTGATATTGAGCAGAATACCGATGCTGGCCAGGGTAAAGAACAGCGACGTACCCCCGGAGGAGATAAGGGGCAGCGGAATCCCTTTGGTGGGCACCAGCGACAGTACAACGCTGATGTTGAAGAAGGCTTGCAGCAGGATTCCCGTTGTAATGCCGAATGCGATTAATCGTGCAAATGGGTCCTGCGAGCGAAACGCCGCTCGCAGGCCGCAGACTCCCAGAACAACAAATAGCAGCACGGTGACAATGGCGCCGATGAAGCCAAGCTCCTCGGCAATGTTGGCAAAGATAAAGTCCGAGGATGATTCGGGAAGATAAAAGAGCTTCTGCACACCTTCCATGTAGCCGCGGCCGGTGAGACCGCCGCTGCCCACGGCAATGAGCGACTGGTTGATGTGAAAGCCCGCGCCTTGGGGGTCGGCGTCCGGATTGAGAAAGACCAACATGCGCTGCCTGCGCCAGGAAACCCAGAAGAGAAGTGTGGCAAGCAGCGGCAACACCGCGGCCACCGCACCCACAAGGTATTTCCACTCCATCCCGGCCAAAATCAGCATCATGGCGGTCACCCCGGCCAGCACCAGCGCTGTGCCAAGATCAGGCTGGCGAACGATCAACAAGACAAAGACCACAGGCACGATGGCCGCGCGCAGCAAAGTGCGCTTCCAGTCCTGCATTGCGTCCAGGCGCGTGTGCAGAAACCAGGCCAGAAAAATAATCATTACCGGCTTGGCGATCTCCGATGGCTGAAACGTGAAGAAGCCGCCAAAACGAATCCAGCGATGCGTGTTGTGCGACCCTGGGAAAAAGAAGACCAGCACCAGCAAAAACGTGGTGGCACAGAGGGCTGGATAGACGAACCGCGGCGATTTATACACGCGGTAGTCCACATGCATCAGGGCCACCATGGTCAACACGCCGAGCAGCGCCCACCAGGCTTGTTTGCCCACAAAGGAATATGGTGAGTTATACCGCGCCTGGGCCACCACAGCGGAGGCGGAGAACACCATTACCAGCCCCCCGACAACAAGCAGCAGGGTGGTAAAAAACATCCACTTATCGACCCCTACGCGTCTTGCCATACTTTCCAGCCCTGCCATTGACCGACGAGTTCTTTAAAGACCCGCCCGCGGTGTTCGTAATTTTCGAATTGGTCGAAGCTCGAGCAGGCCGGCGCCAGCAGTACGACGTCGCCCGGCCGCGCGGCAGAGGCCGCGGCATGCACCGCTTTCTCCAGCGTCTCGCAGGAGTGGATCGAGATGATTCCTCGCAAATGCGACTCGATTTTGGATGCCGCCGAACCGATAGTGTACACCGCGCTTACCCGTTCTCGCAGCAGTTGCGCGAGCTGTGTATAGTCGGAGTTTTTGTCCTTCCCGCCCAGTATGAGATGAATACCCGAAGGGAACGCGGCGATGGCCTTGGCTGTAGCGTCCACGTTGGTGGCCTTGGAGTCGTTGTAGAATTCGACGCCGTTGAAGGTGGCCACGTATTCGAGGCGATGTTCGACCGCCCGGAAGTTCTCTATTGCCCTCTGAATTGCATCTGCGGGGGCGCCGGCCAGGCGGGCGGCAGCCACTGCGGCCAGCACATTCTCCACGTTGTGCGCACCCTTGAGAGGGATCCCGCCCAGGGGCATGATGTTTTCGGTTGGCGCATCCTTGCTGGGGCGATAGACCACGTAGCCCTGCTTCAGCCATGCTCCCTGGAGCACGGAATGCTCGACCGAGAACCAATGGATGCGGGCAATCGAGCGGGCGGCGGCCGCCGCTGAGCGCACGTTGTCGGCGTTGAGCACAACGTAATCCTGCGCGTTCTGCGCGGCAAAGATGCGCTCTTTGGCCAGCGCGTAATTCTCGAAAGTGCCGTGGCGGTCAAGATGATCGGAAGTAATGTTCAGAATGACCGCGATGTTGGGCCGGAATTCGACTGTCGTCTCGAGTTGGAAGCTCGAGACCTCCAGCACCGACCAGGTTTCGTCGGTACTGTCGTCAATCAAGGAGACAACCGGGACACCGATGTTGCCGCCCACCAGCGTGCGGAACCCGGCCTCTTTGAGAATCTCGCCGAGCAAGGTGGTGGTTGTGGTTTTGCCGTTGGAGCCCGTAATTGCCACCGTCTTGCCCTTGAGAAAGCGTCCGGCCAGCTCAAGCTCGCCGATCACCGGAAGGCCGAAGCTCTTTACCTGGGCCAATTCGGGCGTCTCCAGCGGCACGCCTGGGCTCACAACAATAAGGTCCTGACGACGGAACGTGAGCAGGCCGTGTCCGCCGGCCTCGACCATAATGCCTGCTTCGAGCAGGGCCGGGATGTCCTTGGCCAGCGCCTCGGCGGACCGTACGTCGGAGACAGTAACCTGGGCTCCGCGCCGGCGCAGAAACAAAGCCGCCGCCAGACCGGATTTCCCCAGTCCTACGACGAGAACCTTCTTGCCTTTGAGTTCCATCATTTGGGAGTTTCCTCAGGCTGCGGCGACTTCTCTATTGTGCACCGCATTATGCACGCCGCGGACCTTGTCTAACGCAGTTTCAGGGTGGTGAGTGCAAACAATGCAAACACCAGGGCGCCGATCCAGAAGCGGGCGATGACCTTGGACTCGTGCCAGCCCAACTGCTCGAAATGATGATGCAGCGGGGCCATCTTGAAGATACGCTTTCCGTTGCGCAGCTTGTAGCTACCCACCTGCAGGATCACGGAGAGCGCTTCAATGATGAAGATGCCGCCGATGAAGGGCAACAGCAATTCCTGCCGGATAATGATGGCGACCGTGCCGATGGCCCCGCCCAGGGCAAGAGAGCCTACGTCGCCCATGAAAATCTCCGCCGGGTGAGCGTTGTACCAGAGAAACCCGATGGACGCGCCCACCATGGAGCCGCAAAAAATGGTCAACTCGCCCACCTGCGGCATGCGCTGCAGTTCAAGATAATCGGCAAACACCACGTGACCGCTGACATAGGTGAGCACGGCCAACGCCGCGGCGGCAATGATGGTGCAACCGATGGCAAGCCCATCCAGGCCGTCCGTCAGATTGACGGCGTTTGACGAGCCCATCAGCACGAAAACCACAAAAGCGATAAACGGCAGAAATGCAAGAAGCCCGAGATGAGGTACGGTGCTTGGCCACCAATGCCACAAGAGGTCGGGGTGCCAACTCTTGATGAAAGGAACGGTCAACTGCGTCGAGAACATCTTGAACTGCTGCAGCACCACCAGCACCACGGCCACCGCGAGGCCGGCCAGCGCCTGCCACATCAGCTTGGCCCGCGCGGTGAGCCCCAGGCTGCGCCGTTGCACCACCTTGATGTAATCGTCCGCAAAGCCAATGGCCCCAAAGGCTAGAGTCGAGAAGACCGCGATCCAGACAAACGGATTCGAAGGGTCGGACCACAGCACCGTCGGCAGTAAGATCGCGATACCTATCAGTACTCCGCCCATGGTAGGAGTACCGGATTTCTTCAGGTGCGACTGAGGCCCGTCCTCGCGGATGAACTGGCCGATCTGGAACTCGCGCAGCTTGTGAATGACATAAGGGCCGATGAACAGGGCGATCAGCAACGCTGTTCCCGAGGCGAAGGCCGTGCGAAACGTCAAATAGCGAAAGATCCGGAAAGGGTGAAAGTAGATGTAGAGCTTTTGGTAGAGCAGCCAGTAAAGCAAGAGGCCTCCCAAGCCGGATCAAAGCGGATTTAGCTTGATTCTACAAGGCCGAGGCTGGCTGAGGTGTTCGAAGCACGCACTAGCGCTTTCCCGCCGATTGCCGCTTCAATTCCGCTTCAAATGCCCGCTCCCGCTCGCCGATGTAATTTCTGTACCCCTCGGGATCGATGAAGGCGTCGTGGTCTCCGCTCTTCCATCGGTCATATTTCGCACGAAGTCCGTAGTAGCCGCCGTGCGCGCCGAGAAAGACATCGCAGGGCAAGGCCTTGAGCACCTGAAAACCGTGCGCATAGTCCGCTGCGATCTTCGGATACGCTTTGTTGCCCACCAGTTTGTAACCGGGATTCACATTGGGACTGCCGACGATGACCACGTGCAATGTGCGATGGCCTTCGGCCCGCTGCACTCCCGATTCGCCAAATTCCGTTTCGTCCATGGTCCAGGTAGTCGTCCCCTTCGTATGCCCCGCCGTCAAATGCGCCACCAGGACTGCATCTCCCAGGCGCACCTTGTCGCCGTCGTGCAGGATGCGGTCAACACGCGCCACCGGAAAACGCAACGACTCGTCGCCGCCATATTGAAAGTCCAGTTTGCCGCCTGACGCAACCACTTCCTTGTCTGCGGCCATGACGTAGTATTTGGCCCCCGTAAGGCGCTGAATTTCTGCGCTGCCCGCACAGTGATCAAAATGCGCATGGCTGATAAGCAGAATCTTCACATCGCTGAAGCGGAAGCCAAGCTTCTCCACACTCTGCTTAATAAGCGGCACTGAGGATTCAAGACTGCTGTTAATGAGGATGTGGCCCTGGGGTGTGGCGATCAGATACGAGGCGAGATCTTCGCTTCCAACGTAATACAGATTGCCTGCGATCTGGTGGGGCGGAAACGGCCTGGTCCATGCTGGATTGTCCAACGCCCTCAGTTGCGCCGCGAAGGCTAGCAACCCAAACAGGACCGTAATGTTCGCTAGCTTGTTGGAATTCACTTCTCCTCCGCCGATGCAAGCGGCTTCTTCAGCGCATCGATCGCCCGCTCCAGATGCACCCCGCGCGAGCCTTTGACCAGGACAACATCGCCTTCACCAATATTCTGGGCTAGCCAGCGGCCGGCGGCCTCGGCGTCGGGCAAAAACAGCGATGCCACCCCACCGGCGCACGCAGCCGCGGCCAGGTGTTCGGCATTGCCTCGGACCCCGACAACCAGGTCCAGCCCGGCCTCGGCGGCGGCGCGTCCGCAGGCAGCGTGCAGAGCGGGGCCATGCTCACCTTGTTCCAGCATCTCTCCGGCCACCAGGATGCGACGGCGGCCCGGGCGCGTAGCCAAGGTGCGTATCATCGAGCGCAGCGCTTCCGGATTCGAGTTGTAGCTGTCATTCAAAATCGTAGCCCCGCCGATCTCGATCACTTCCCCCCGTTTGTCGCCGGCGGTTAGTGACTCCAGCGCCGCAACCGCCGCATCGAGATCCACTCCGGCCTCGAGAGCCACGGCCAGCACGGCCAGCGCATTTGAAGCGTTATGCTCGCCCAAAAGGTGCAACGTCAATTTGCCCTCGCGGTCTCCGGCGCGGAACCTGACGTGCAACCCCGCGAGGTCTTCCCTGGCTTCGAGGAATTGCGGGTCAGCGCACGGCCCGGCGCCAAAGTAAACCACTTGGCCTTGGAAATCCCGCCCAAACTGCGAGACATACGCATCGTCGCAGTTAAGGAAGGCTATGCCATTCGACGGCAGCGCGGCTATCAATTCGAATTTTGAGCGGGCAATGCCCGCCTGTCCTTCAGCGAAGTTCTCAATGTGCGCGGTACCCACGTTGGTCACCACTCCCCAGTCGGGCGTGGCAATTCGCGCCAGCGCGGCGATCTCGCCGGAGTGATTCATCCCCATTTCAACAACCGCGTACTCGTACTCCTGCTTGAGCCGCAACAGTTGCAGCGGCAAGCCGAACGCGTTGTTCAGGTTTCCCAGCGATTTCAGCACCTTGAACTTGGCGCCCAGCGCCGCCGCCACGGCTTCCTTGGTGGTGGTTTTGCCGGCCGAACCAGTGATGGCAACCACGCGCTTGCCCCAGCGACGGCGCACATGCGCGGCCAGAGCCTGCAAAGCAAGCAGCGGGTCCTCGGTAATCAGCAGCGGCACAGCCAAGGCCGCGTCGGGCAATGTGGCCACGCGCTCCCGCGAAACCACGGCCGCAACAGCGCCGCGCTCAATGGCGGCGGCAACATAGTCGTGCCCGTCCAGCCTTTCGCCGCGTACGGCAAAAAAAAGCTCCCCGACAGCCACAGTGCGCGAGTCAATCGAGTAGCCCTCCACCGCCAGCGTGCCCGCATGCGCGACTCGGGCCGGAGCTTCCAGTACCGCGCCCGCTCCGATTGCCGCCTCTACCAGTGTGAGTTTCATTGCACATCACCATAGCCCAATTCAGCGAGCGCTGAAAGCGCAATCTCCGCGTCGTCGAACGGAATCGTGCGGCCGGCCAGAATCTGCTCTTTCTCGTGGCCTTTTCCTGCCAGCAGCACCACGTCCCCGGCCTTGGCCGCCTTCAGCGCCAGGCAAATAGCCGAAGCCCGATCCGGCTCAATGGTGAATTGCACCCCACTGGCCTTCAATCCCGGTTCGATCTCAGCCAAAATAGCCGTCGGCTCCTCGGAGCGGGGATTGTCGCTGGTGGCAACCACAAAGCCGCTGCCCGCGCCGGCGGCCTGTCCCATGCGCGGCCTTTTTGTCCGGTCCCGATCGCCGCCGCAACCGAAAAGCGTGATCACGCGACCGCCTGTCTGCGCCGTCATCTGCCTGGCCAGGGTCGTAAGGTTACGAAGCGCGTCGTCCGTGTGGGCATAGTCCACAATCACTGAAAAAGGCTGACCCCCATCGACGGTCTGGAAACGCCCTGGAACCGGCTTCAGGCGCGGGACAAACTCGACAAGTTGGGCAAATGGAACACCCCGCGCATGAGCCGCTGCGAACGCCGCCAGCAGGTTGAGAATGTTCACTTCTCCGGCCAGCTTTGAAGTCACCCTGGCTGAGCCCGCCGGGGTTTGCAACTCGATAACCGCGCCGCCCGGGGTGAGCGAGTAGCTTGCCGCACGCCAGTCGCCCTGGCCGATTCCAAAGGTCCGCACCTCGGCGCCCGCCCTCGTTGCTGCGGTGGCCAGCCTATCACTGCGTTCGTCGTGCGCGTTCAGCACCGCCACGCGGGGAGCAGGATAAACCGTGCCATCGAAGAGCAGCCGTTTGGCCGTGAAGTAGTTCTCCATGGTCACGTGATAGTCGAGATGGTCACGCGTCAAATTCGTAAATACGGCCACATCAAAGATCACTCCAGCCGCACGGCCCTGGTCGAGGGCGTGACTGGAAACCTCAGTCACCAACTCCGTGGCTCCGCGCGCCGCCCCCTCCGCCATCAGTTCGAACAAGTCCCGCGACTCTGGCGTTGTATGCACCGATGGCCGAACTTCGCCTGCAACGTGATATTCAATCGTCCCCACCAGCACGGTGGAGCGGGCAGCCTGGTTGAGCAACTCCTCGATAAGGAAGGCCGTTGTGGTTTTGCCGTTGGTGCCGGTGATGCCGGTGGCGGCGAGTTTGCGCTCGGGATGGCCAAAAAATGCCGCCGAAGCCTGCGCCAGTGCGCGCCGCCCGTGTTCGACCTCCAGCACCGGCAGCCCCGCCTGAAAAACCAACAGGTGGTCGAACTTCTGCGACGAGTCGGTAATAATGCCCAGAGCGCCAGCGGCAATCGCCTTCTCCAGGTAGCGGTTGCCGTCGGTTGAGCCGCCCTTCATGGCCACAAATACCGCGCCCGGCCGCACTTTGCGCGAGTCGTACTCCACGCCCGTGACCGAGTCTTCAGAGCCGCCGCCAGCCCCGACCGCCGTCACTTCTTCAACTAATTCTTTCCAATTCATCTTGTCTTCGATTGTAGTTGGCTTGGCGGCCAAGGTTGCGCGTCAGCCAATGATCCGGTCGAAGATCAAAGTGGCGCAGGTGGCGCAGGCCAATCGAACTTGGTTCCAATCCTGCCAACTCGGCGCAAGATGCTTATACTCGGCCAGGTCAACTTCATCCAGGTCGAAAGGCATCGGGCTTGCCAATTGAATCTGAAGCTGTTGCAAGGCCGATTCTCCGTTCGGCTGCGGGTAAATGCTGTCGAGCGAGCGCAGAGCCGAAATCACTTCGGGGTCACCCATTTGATCCGCGAGAGCGGCAAAATCGAGATAATCACGAGTCGCGTTGCGCTTGAGGATCAAGACTCCCTTGATGCGCAGCATCTCAGCAAGGGTTGGAACGGTGATCATTTGGCCGAACCGTTCGATTTCAGTAGTGTCCAGAGGCTGTTCTCGAATCAGTTGCCTGATTCCGGTCTCGATGCCGTCAAGGCTGCCCAATATCTGCACGGGCCGGCGAATACGCGCCGTTTTCCAACCTGCCACTGACTCCAACTCAGCCAATACGCGATCGAACCGCTGCCGTAGATCGGTGAGAATATGATCCGCATCCGTCGACATCCAATGCCCAGCGTAGATTGCAGCGGCGGTGCCCCCCACGAGAACCGCATCGGGCAGTATGCGTTGCAGATGGGCAGCCGAAGAAAGAACCTGTTCCCATTCAGGCAGCGTTGAGGTGCTTCTCGGCATATTGCCTCCAGAAGTGGTACCTCTGCGCATAAGGGTCCTGCGCGTGTCGAAGCGCGATACGAAGAATCTTCTCCATGATGGCGCGGTTCTCCAGGGCAATCGAACGCAACTGAGCCCAGTCCTCCCGCTTGCCGCGTTCTATCAAATCATCGAGGGCGGCAAGCGTGTAACGCTCGTGGTTCAGATGCCGATGCAAAATGTTTGCTCCTCTCGAAAAACTCTTCACGCCCGTGGCCAACCAACGCCAACATATCACAGATAATCCTCATCACCGCCCGCAGCGCACCACGACCCGCGTTCCCGGCTCAACCAGCGTGCCGGCGGCAGGGGCCTGTTCCCGCACGGTTCCATTGCCATTGATCTGCACTTCAAGACCCGCCTCGGCAGCCAGCTCGATGACCTTGCGCACCGGCAGGCCGATGAGCGATGGAACGCGAAGACGTTTGGCGTCGGAGACGCTGATTTCGGCGCCGGGTTGCGGCTGCGCAGGCTTCGTGGCCGCGGATGCCCCGCCGGAAACGGCGACCGCTTGTGAACCACCCGGCGAAGCCTTCGCATCCGCCGCTGGCTTGGCAGCCTGAGCCGCCGGTTGGCTCTCCGATTCGCGCAGCGGATCGTCACTGGGCAAGTCGTTGGCAGCGGCAAAAAGCGCATTGATGTCCCCGGTGTTTTCCCCGGCATCGTCTTCAGCCAGACGCACCGGGGCCTTCGACACTGAACGGGGCGCCCGCACATCAATGTCATGTGCCACGCCCAGATATTCCAGTACCTGCTGTGCTACCTCGGCAAATACCGGCGCGGAGACCGCCGCCCCGTAATAGGACGCACCTTTGGGCGTATCGATAATGACGGCCACGGCGATCACCGGATTGTTGACCGGAGCGATGCCTGCAAACGAGGCCACGTGCATGGTTTTCGAATAGAGATGCGTTAACGGGTCCACTTTTTGCGCCGTGCCGGTTTTGCCGCCGGACGAATAGCCGTTGAGCAGGGCTCCCTTGCCGGTGCCGTAGAGTACCACGCCTTCCATCATCTTGCGCATCTGGGCCGCTGTCATGGTGGAGAACACGCGATGCGCGCCCACGGGCAAAGGGCTGGGCAATTCGCCTCCTGCCTTGAAAGGCATTGGCTGCGGAGCGCCTGGCTTTTGGTTTGCGGTTGCGGTCCCTCCCTGTCCCAGCATAAGCACATGCGGAGGCAGATACATTCCGCCGTTGGCGATGGTCGAAACCATCGAGACCAGTTGCAGCGGCGTTACTCCCACCTCCTGGCCTATGGCGATGGAGCCAATCGAAGACGATCCCCATTTGCTCACCGGCCGAAGCAGCCCGCGTGTCTCGCCGGGCATTTCGACACCCGTTCGACTGCCGAAGCCGAAGTCGCGCACAAATTGATAAAAGCGGTCCGGGCCCAATTTCAACGCCAGTTTTACCGCAGCCACGTCGCTTGAATGCTCCAGCGCCTCATGTACGGGAATGAGCCCAAAGTGCTCTCCCTTGTCGTCGTGGATGACGCGGCCGCCGGCCATGGTAATCTGTCCACCCTGGCAGTCGATCATGTCGTCCGGCGAGGCCACATGGTTTTCCAGCGCGGCAGAATACGTGACGAGCTTGAACGTTGACCCCGGCTCATACACATCGCTGACGGCATGGTTGCGCAGCAGGCCAGGCGTGGTGCGCCGCGAGAAGTTCGGATTGAATGTGGGCCGAATGGCAAGCGCCAGTATCTGCCCGGTGTGGACGTCCTGAATTACCACCGTGCCATTGGCAGCTTGCGTCTTTTGCATGGCGTGATCCAAAGCCCGCTCGGCAAGGAACTGAATGTTGGCATCAATGGTCAACACCAGGTTCTGCCCCGGCTCGGGATCGCTTGCACTCGACAGCATCACCCGGCGGCGCGCATCCATGGCCTTGTTCATGTGCCCCGGGACGCCGTGCAACTGCGCCTCGAATTTCTGCTCCAGGCCGCCCAGCCCGTTATCGTCAACACCTACATAGCCAAGCACCTGCGCCGCTATCTCGTTGTCGGGGTAGAAGCGCTGGAATTCTTTCTGGATGAAGATGCCTTTGATCCCCAGCGCCATCGCCTGGGCGGAGACTTCCCCCGTCACTGCGTGCGCCACGCGGATCGAGTTGTGCCCTGACGCCAGGCGGCCCGCAATCTGCTCCTCGGTGGTCTGCGTGTCATCCGGGTCGGTGTGTACCAACGCGGCCAACCGGTGCGCGGCCGTGGGCTTGTCTTCCACATCGCCGGGCGTGGCGTAAATCGAATCCACCTGCACGGTCATGGCCAACTCATGCAGGTTGCGGTCATAAAGCACGCCTCGGCGCGGCGGTATCTCGATACTGCGCTGCTGCTGCTTGGCCGCACGGTCCTGGAATTCGGCGTGGCGCACCACCTGCAACCAGAACAGCCGGCCGCCTATCGCGAAGGCCCACAAGAGAAAAAGCAGGCAGATGAGCCAGAAGCGCGCCCGCTTCAGAGGCACGGCGCGACCCGCATTCATGCGGTTCCGGCTGGCTCGAACGGGTGCCTGCATGGCGGATCGCTCCGGGAAAATCTCCCCTGCTTGATTATTGCGCGACAGGCGCCGGAGGAGTGACTTGCGCTATTGCTGGAGTACCGGCATCGGGACGGGCATTGGGATGGACGATTTGCCCCGGCTGAGGCTCCACAAGGCCAAGCTGACGTGCCATCGCATCGATCCGGCCCGGCTGTGTAAGCTGCGCCTCTGCCAGCCGCAACTGCCGGTTTTCCTCGCGCAACTGGTCGCGGATCTGCTTTTCCGACTCCACCTTGTAGCCGCCTTCGATGGCGCTGAAGTGCTGGTAGCCGTAGAACATGATCAGGGCAAAGAGCGCGAAAATGGCCAGGGAAAAGACGCGCATCTCGCGCACCCGCACCGGATCTGACGCCTTCACCAGCCGCGAGTTGTCAAAATACTTTGGAAAATAAAACTCAGGTGTGCGAGCGCCCCGGCGGCGTGATGGCTGCTGAGCGAGCAACTCTGCGTTCCGCTCGGCCACCCGTGCCGGCCAGTTGCGACCTGCTTCAAAATAAGTTGTTGTGCATGCCGCCATGGTTGCCCCTCTTGTGCCAGCTTCTAGCCTCTAGCTTCTAGCTGCTAGCTGGTTCGTCTTTGAAGATTGCATTTCTCCGAATCCTGAAAAGCCGTGACGCCAAACTCCCTGCCAACGAGCTAGCAGCTAGAAGCTAGAGGCTAGAAGCTGCTCTCTCCGCCGCTCTCAACTTCGCGCTCCGCGAGCGCGGGTTCCTCTCTATTTCCTCTTCACCCGCTATAACCGGCTTCTTGGTCAGGATTTGCCAAATTCCTTGCTTCGCGCCGTCCCGTAAGCTGTCTTTCGCGATACGATCTTCCAATGAATGAAAGCTGATGACCACGATTCGTGCCGAGGACTTAAGCAAACCTGGTGCGGCCTCAAACAGGGCTCGAATCTCGTCCAATTCCTGATTTACATAGATACGAAGGGCCTGAAACGTCCTGGTAGCAGCGTGTATTCGATCGCCTTTCATTGCCGGGGCGGCATTGGATACTAAGCGCGCAAGTTCAATCGTGCTAGTAATTTGCCGCCCGGCAAGGGCTCTGGCGATCCTCCGCGACCTCCTTTCTTCTCCTAGGTGAAATATGAGATCTGCCAACTCGCGTTCGCTTATCTCACTCAAAACTTGTGCAGCGGTAGGTCCGGATCGCTGGTCCATTCGGCAATCCAGTGGTCCGTCCGCCTGAAAACTGAATCCTCTGTGCGCCTCATCGAACTGCAGGCTACTCGCCCCGAAGTCGGCCAGCAGGCCATCTACCGTGGCCGGTTGCACATGACGTGTTATTGAGCTGAAAGCCTCGTCCACCAGCGTTACCCTGGGCGCTTCGCTGCCCAACTCACTCGAAACCCGGTCCAGCCTCTCCTTGGCCAGTGCCAACGCCTCGGTGTCCCGGTCAAATCCAATCAAGTGCCCCTTGCCGCCCAGCCGTCTTGCTATGCCTTCCGCGTGACCCGCCAACCCAACCGTGCAATCAACAATCGTGCTCCCCGGGCGCACACTGAGAAAATCCATCACTTCATTGAAAAGAACCGGCACATGGCGTTCCGTCGATTTCGTCATGTGCTCCCCCTCGGGGGTGTTGACTGACATCTCCTAGATGTCGTAGCTGGTCAATACATCCTTGTGTACCGCCGACAGCGGGCCTTGCTTTACGTTCTCCCGCAACTTGTTCAGGCTGATTACCTGCAAAAACGTGCCCCGGCCATTGACCTTCACATCCCCAACCAGGTTGCCTTCGTTGCGCAGCTCTTCTGGCAGCAGCATGCGCCCCTGAGGATCCATGTCCGCCCGGTCCCCGTACAAGCTGTAAAACTCCCGCAATCTCTGCACTGCTTCCACGCTCTGGGGAATCTTGTTGATCTTCGCCTGGAGTTTCAGCCACTCCGGCATGGGATGAATCTCTGCTGACTCTCCGTCGCGGCTGGTGATATAAAAGGCACTGAAGCCTTTGCCGTACTTCTTGTCCACAAATGCCTTGAACTCAGCAGGCATTTTCAAGCGGCCCCGTTCATCCAGCTTGGTCTTGGGATTGCCGCTGAACCCTGTTTCCAGATCGTCCCAGGCAACTACAGGCCCGCTGACCGCCTCATGGGAGGTCTCACCCGCCGGAAGCTGCTCTGGGTTCTCGATCACGATTTGCTCAGATCCGGGTCGAAACTGGTTGGAGGTCGAAGGAAAAGTCCCAAACAGCCCCATTTAGACCCAAAGCAAGTATGCAGCAAATCAGGCCATCGCGCCACAGGAAAATTCACGCTAAACTGTGGATTTTTTACGCTTATATTCGATGAATGTCTGCTTAGGTGCAGAGACACAAGTAATTGGGAGATTCTAAGATTTAGCTCCACCCATAGTGGTAGTTTACTTTCTTGATTCCAGGTCTTGCGCTGAACCCCAGCATCCTATTCACAGGCAAATTGGCGAAGAGACAGCGAACTTGCTCGCTTAGCTCGCCGGCAGCTCCGCCTTCGGATCCCGATGCCGCTCCGTCACAAGAATCAGCAGATAAATAAAAATCAGGACGTTGGCCACCAGCAGACCCACCCTGGTATAGGTGACTCGGCGAATGATCTCAAAAATCTCCCAAGGCAGGAACGAGGCAGTAATCGCCAGAGTTAGATATTCGGCCCAGACTTTTTCGAAAAAGAGACCGACCCCCTCCACCATGCTGACGCCCGCGTAGCAGAAGGCCACAGCGCCGATTCGACGCAGTATCGGATCGTTGAGCAGCGACGCCTTGTCCAGGATGAAGTTGACGAACTTCGATTCGGGATTGAAACGCAGCCGGTCGGCCAACTGGCCCAGCACATCGCCAATATCCTTGTGCAACAGCCGCAAGGCGCCCACACCGATGGCGACAAAAAGCAGCGCTTGCACCACCTTGTAGGCCGCGATGAGGATAAGCCACTTATTGTGGCTCTGCGGCTTCGATAGAGACTGTGCTTGGGAATCGCTCACGGGTTTGGGGCTAACTGGCGTAAAGAGTACCTGCTTGTTCTTACGTTAACTGAATCAGCCTGGTTCTGCGAACTGAACAACCCGCGGCAGTTCAAGGCATACCGGGTACCATCATTCCATGCCGCAGCGGTTTCAAACACGTCAATGGGTTCCGTTTCCCGTGGAGCTGGTCTTCGCATTCTTCGCCAACCCATCCAATCTGCCCCACCTGATGCCTCCCAGGCAAAAAACCCGCATCGAGGACTTGCGGCTTCAACCCCCGCCGGCGCGGCCTGTTTCTCCCGACCCGGCGCGGCGATTCTTGAGCGTTGCAGCCGGCGTAGGGACAGAGATTCTCATCAGCTTTCTTCCTGTCGCCTGGGTTCCCAGGCGCATGAGTTGGATGGGCCGAATCACGGAGTTCGCGTGGAACCGCCACTTCTGCGACGAGCAGATTCGCGGCCCCTTCACCGAGTTTCGCCATTGTCACGGAATCCAGGCGGAGGTGCTCGACGGCATCGAGGGAACCCAAGTCTCCGACGAGATCGAGTTTGTCTTGCCCTACGGCATTCTCGGCATGGCCGCCGGCATGCTCGTCCGCCGCGAACTGAAGACCGCATTCGCCTACCGGCACAAGCGATTGCCGAAGATACTTGCCGTTGCCGCCCGGCAAGCGGCGCGAAGGGCATGAAGTGCTGCATCTCATTACTTCAGCTTAAGAAGCGCGTCCCGGTCCAGCACATTGCCATCTTCAATGAGCGTGGAAATCCTGCGCACGTTCCAAATGTTAACCGTGGGGTCCGCATCCAACACCAGGATATCGGCGCGGCGCCCCGGCGCGACCTGGCCTAGCTCGTTCCATCCGAATTGAAGTGAATAGTTGTTGGTTGCCGCGGCCAGCGCCTCGCGGGACGAGAGCCCCAGGCGCACCAGCATCTCAAGCTCAGTGTGCATCGAAATGCCCGACATGGTCCCCGTAACGGACGCCCCCGACCCAGCCAGGTAATGTGGAAAGGCGGCAAAGAAGGTCTCTTCGATGTGCCAAAGCCGCATTGCAGATTGGTCGGCTTTCTTCCGCTGCCCGTCTTCCATCCAGTGCAACGTCATGGCCGGCAGGCGACGCAACCAGGGCGAAGGCAAATAGACAGTTTCGCCTGTGGTGCGATCCGAGGGCTGAAACATCGGCGCCGGATCGAGCAGCCGGGCAGCCGGCTCCTTCCATAGATTGCGGTGCTCCGGCAACTGCAGGAAGAAGAGGCTGAAGGTGGGCATCAGCGCGGCGTGATGCGCGGCCAGAAACCGGGTGTAACTGCGCAGATGCAATTCGCTGGGTGGAATCCGCTCCGAGTAGTCGTAGGCTGTGCTTGCGGCAGTGCCGAAAGGGTCGTCGACCAGCGGCCGCTGCAACTCGGCGGGGATCACTCCCAATTCGTAGCGGCCCATATGCAGCAGCAAATCCACTCCTGCCTCGACGCCCACCTCATAGGGCGTGGCAACAAACTCTCCGTAGGTGATCAGCCCCAACTGGTGGGCATGGTTAATAATCCACTGGGTGTTCGCCGCGGTCAGGTTATGGCCCAGCCAAATCACGCGCGTGCCCAGCCTGGCGGTGTCGGCAAGCTGACGGCTTGTATCCTCAGGACTTAACTCGGCTTGGCGCACGCCCTCCTTGAGCTTGGCGGTCCACTCCGGGTTTTTGGCCAAACGGCTCCAGTTGTCTGTTGAGCCTATTGAGTCAATCGGATAAAGGTGCGGACTGGGATGGGCAGAAAAGTCCGCAGGTCCGCGGTGGTTGTCATTAGAGACAACAATCGTGGTCACGCCCATGTAGAGATTTGCATTGGCCTGACCCTGGCTGTTCATGCCGGCAAACCCGTCTATCAGGCCGGGGACGATGAATTTTCCAGTACAGTCGATAACCCGCGCGCCTTTGGGGATAGAAACCGCCATGCGCGAGCCGACATCGGTTATACGCCCATCGCGCATAATCACGATGGCGTCCGGCAAATCCACAGCCGAATGGCCCCAGTCGGTGACGTCGATAACCGTGCCACCGGCAAGCACCATCGGAATCGACGCTGGCGCATTCGGAGTAAAAAGGGGCGGCGCTTGTCCCCGGGCCACGACACAGCCCAGCAGCGATGCACCGATACTCACCAAGGCAAAACGAAAGGGTCCCATAAAGAAATCGTTCTTTCGAGGATTGTTGCACAGCGTGCGCGAGCACCGTCCAAACCCCTTGCTCCAACGCAAATTCGCCATCAATCCATCATTTCCTCAATCCTTCGTTTGGGCTCGGAATTCCTGCGCATTGAAAGGGCGCGGCTTCAGTCGCGCCGCCCGCGACAAGAAAAGATCCCCAGGGCTTTAGCCCCCGAGGGAATGTAACTTTCAACAACTTGGATTCCTTCAGCGGCCAAATCCGCGCCCTTTCATAGCCTGATCCATGCAGCCAATTCTAGCCGGCCACCAGCGTCCTGCGTTCACGACGCAGCAGCAGAGGCAGCACCTGGGCCTGAGCCTCATCCACGCTAAGCCCATACTTGGCGCGCAGCGCATCCACCTTGCCATGCTCGATAAACCGGTCAGGCCATCCGATGCGAACCACCGGAACAGGGCTGCCCATCTCCTGCAAAGCCTCGATCACCGCCGAGCCAAACCCGCCCATCTTCACATGATCTTCAAAGGTGACGAAGGCGGCCACGGTCTTCGTGTAGCGCTCGAGCATTTCACGATCCAGCGGCTTGACGAAGCGAGGATTGATGACGGCTGCTGAGTAGCCCTCGCGTTCCAGTCGCGCACCCAATTCACGCGCCATCTTCACCATGGGCCCCAGGCCCAGAATCGCCACATCGGACCCGTCTTGGAGCACCTCTGCCTTGCCGAAAGGAATCGCCTGCGGCTCGGCCTTGCGAACCACCCCGGCGCCTATACCTCGCGGGTAACGGATAGCGCATGGGCCGGGAAGCTCAAGCGCGGTCTTCATCATGTCGGCCAGCTCGTCTTCGTCCTTGGGGGCCATCAGCACCATCTCTGGAATGCCCCGCAAATAGCTGATGTCAAAGAGTCCATGATGGGTGGGACCGTCGTCGCCCGAAAGCCCGGCGCGATCCATGCAAAACAGCACCGGCAGTTTTTGCAAGCAGACGTCGTGCACAATGGGATCAAAGGCGCGCTGCAAAAAGGTAGAGTAAATTGCGCAGACCGGACGCAGGCCCCTCGTCGCCATCCCGGCGGCGAAAATCACTGCATGTTCTTCGGCAATGCCGACGTCAAAGTAGCGCGTAGGGTGGTAGGGCCGGAAGAGATCCAGCCCGGTTCCGTTCGGCATGGCGGCGGTAACAGCCACCACTCGCTCATCCTTGTTGGCCAGTTGAACCAGCGTAGTAGCGAAGACTTCGGCATATGTTGCCTGCCCGGTCGGTTCGGTCATCCCAGTATCGGGATTGTAGGGACCGAGACCATGGAACTTCTTCTGCCCGTCGAGAGCCGGTTGAAAGCCCCGGCCCTTTTGCGTGAGCACATGCAGAAGTACCGGCCGATTCTCCGCCTTGAGAAACTTGAAAGTCTCGACAAGCAACGGAAGATTGTGCCCGTCGATGGGGCCGAAATACTGCAAGCCGAATTCCTCAAAAAGAATCGAGGGCCAAAGCATGCTCTTGGCTGCCTCTTCGGCTCGGCGCACCACCTCGACCGCGGTTTTCCCGCCCAGCTTCTCCACTATGCGGCGGGCCGAGTCGTGCAGCTTATTGTAGTGCTCGTTGGTAACAATCTTGTGGAAGTACTTGGCAATCGCGCCAACATTGCGGTCGATGGACCACTCGTTGTCGTTGAGCACGACGATCAAGCGCTTGGTCTGTTCTGCGATATTATTCAGCGCCTCGAACGATATCCCGTTGGTAAAGGCGCCGTCGCCGGCCACGGCGATCACGTGTTCCTTGCCGCCTGCCAGATCGCGGGCCACAGCCATTCCCAACGCGGCACTCAGCGCGGTGCCGGCGTGTCCCGCTCCGTAGCAATCGTGCGGACTCTCGGTGCGCAGCATAAAACCGCTCAACCCGCCCGGCTGGCGAATTGTGCTCAGGCGGTCAAACCGCCCTGTCATCATTTTGTGTATGTATGCCTGATGGCTGACGTCGAACACCAGCTTGTCTTCCGGTGTGTTGAAGACCGTGTGCAAGGCCAGTGTCAGCTCTACCACGCCCAGGTTGGGGCCCAGGTGACCGCCGGTCTTCGACAGCGTCTGAATCAGGAATTCGCGGATTTCCTCCGCCAGATCAGTCATCTGCGCGAAGTTCAGGCGTTTCAAATCCGCCGGCGATTGAATGGATTGAAGCAATGTCCCCATGTACTTCCTTCTCCCGGAATACTGCCGGGGCACTAAAGAAAGAGCCCACGCCGCTCAGGGCTTCCAGGCCAATATCGCCAATCCACAGTATACCAACGAGGTAGATTTGGGCGCCAGAAGGTTAGACGAGCGGGAAAAGCGAGGTTTGATGGAATTGCTTCCCAGTCAGCAGGCCTCGGCGGTGGAAGCAACCTTCGCCATGCCGCCGAAAATTGTCTGGGCCGCGCTGCGGGTGAATTCTAAAGTCGAGCGGGCGTCCAACGGAAGGTTGCCGCTGTTTGCGAGTTTGGCGATGCCGTGGACCAGCGCCCATGCTGTCCAGGCCAGGGGCATTGGATCGCCCCCCGGAAGGTCCCCGGATTGCTGTGCCGCGGTGATGCAATCAAAAAGCACAGAGAAGGCATTTCGCCCAATCCGTTCGGCGCCGTCGCAGTTCCCGCGCGGCGCCGCGTGAGGCAAATCGAACATAACAAGCAGATGATTCGGCCAGCGAAGCGCAAAATCGACATAACCGCAGCCGCACAGTTCCAACCTTTCAAGTGGCAAGGTGCCCGGCGCCAATGCCTCCCGCATGAGCGCGGCAAGCCGTTCGAATCCCTCTGCAGCCACGGCTGCCAGCAACTCATCCTTGTCGGCAAAATGCCTGTACGGCGCGTTGTGCGAAACTCCCGCCCGGCGCGCTACCTCGCGCAGCGTAAAGGCGCGCGGCCCCACCTCGCCGATCAAAGCCACAGCGGCATCGAGCAGGGTTTTGCGCAGATTGGCGCGATGATAGGGCAGTTCGCGAGTCACACATTAATTTCTATCAGATTATGTTGACATCAGCAACATTCTGTCCTACCCTGATGTTGTCGCTGTCAACATGTCCCTTTCAGCCCGGCTCCCCATGCAAAAGGAGGAAGTTATGTCCATCGGAATCCCTTACAAACAGGCCAAATTGGCTGACCGTTGGGACGCAATCGTCATCGGGTCCGGCATCGGCGGCCTAACCGCGGCAGTTCTACTGGCCGAGCAAGCATGCAAGCGCGTCCTGGTGCTCGAGAGGCATTACCGCGCCGGCGGCTTTACCCACACCTTCAATCGTCCCGGATACGAATGGGACGTGGGCCTTCACTACATTGGCCAGATGCAGGACCAGGGATCCATCGTGCGGCGCGCATTCGACCACGTCACCGGCGGCCAGGTGCGCTGGCAGCCTATGCCGGAAATCTACGACAGAATCTTCATCGAGGGCCAGAAGTTCGATTTCGCCGCCGGGCTCGACCACTTTCGCGAAGGTCTGAAACAGTCCTTCCCTGGCGAGGCCCACGCCATCGACCGCTACTTAGCCGCGGTTCACTCCTCAAACCGGGCTAGCGGCCTCTACTACGCTGAAAAGGCTATTCCGGGTCCCATCGCCGCGTTAGCCGGTGGACTAATGCGTGCGCCCTACATGCGCTGGGCCAGGCGTACCACCCGCGAGGTCCTCGATAGCCTCACCGGCAATCGCGAACTGATCGGCGTTTTGACCGCGCAATGGGGAGATTACGGCCTGCCCCCGGCAGAAAGCAGCTTTGCCATTCACGCCACTATCGCGGAGCACTACTTTGCCGGAGGCAGTTACCCCATTGGCGGCGCGGGCTCGATCGCGGCAGCAATGGCGCCGCGCATCGAACTGGACGGCGGTGGCGTGGTCACCGGCGCCGAAGTCGCCGGTATCCTGCTCGAAGGCACACGCGCTGTCGGCGTCCGCATGAGCGACGGAAGGGAATTCCGCTCGGGTCTGGTGTTCAGCGATGCCGGCGCCGCCAACACCTTTGGAAGTCTGTTGCCGCCGGACCTGCCCTCGCTGGCCTCGATTCGAGCAAAGTTGCGCACACTGCGGCCTTCAACAGCACATGTGAGCCTCTATGCAGGACTGGACGAAACGGCCGATGCACTTGGACTGAATGGCGCCAATATCTGGGTTCACCCCGGCTTCGATCACGATGCGAACGTCGAGCACTTTGCGCGCGACATGGAAGCGCCACTGCCCGGGGTGTATCTGTCATTCCCTTCGGCCAAGGACCCGACTTTTGCTGACCGTTACCCCGGCAAGTGCACCATCGAAGCCATCTCCATGCTCCCCTACGCGGCTTTTGCACGCTTTGAAGACACGCGCTGGAAACGTCGCGGGGAAGACTACGACGCCCTGAAGAATCGGATTGCTTCCCGGCTGCTGGCAGAACTGGAGCGCCGGGTTCCCTCCGTTAAAGGAAAGATCTCCCACGCGGAACTATCCACACCGGTGACCACGCGGCACTTCATGAACTACGGCCAAGGAGAGATCTATGGCATCGCTTCCACGCCTGAGCGATTCGCCATGCGAGCGCTTGGCGCAAGAACTCCGATTCGCGGCCTCTATCTCACCGGGCAGGACGTCTCCGGTCTAGGTGTGGTCGGCGCACTCTTCGGCGGCGTCATCAGTGCATCGGCGGCGTTGGGGAAAAATCTGCTTTCGGCTGTGTCGAAGCCCTTTTCCGGGCCGGACGCATAGTTTGGCGGATGTTGCGGTTGGGCTACTGGTTGCTCTCCGCCTCTTCCCCGTAAGTAGGGTATGGCTCCGGCTCTGTGCTGGTCGGCATGCCCCTGAGGGTTGCCAGGTCTGCCTGCACCTGCGCCCACAATTCCGGCTGCTTCTTGGTCGTAATCGGAGAATCCGGATTCGAATAATACGTTTCAATGTCTGCCTTGATCCCAGGCGGTATGGGTTGGCCAGGCTGCCGCGTTAGACGGTGCAGCAGATCGGCGTAGGTCGAGTCGGTAAGGGAATACCCACCCGGCTCGACCACGCGCCCCGTGTCAAGGTCGCGATTCGGTAGTGGATGCCGCGGATCACCCGACTGCCGAGGCACATCCTGATTGCCCGCGGGATGCGCATTCAGAGGCTGCCCCGGCGGAGGCTCGGAGCGAATATCGGCGGCGGCTGCATCGGCTGCCGTGGGGCGAGTTGTAACATGAGGCGTGAATCGCGCCAGCGTTCGCCGCAGGGACAAAGTGGAAACTGACACGCTGTGCAGATATTCCGCTTCTGTTTCCACTCTTGGCCCCTTTACCGCAACCATCTTCAGCGGACCGATCTTGGGCAGCACAAACAGCAGCCCCGCCAGCGCGTAAGTCCCGATGCCGGCCTTCCGGCGATACAGGTCCCAGTGGTCTTCCGCGCTCAGGTTGGCGACCTCCTTCTCAATCTCCAGCACTTCCGGCGTATTTGGGTCCGCAGGCTCGTGGCGGCGATGCAGGATGGTGACCGCATACGCGATCCGCGGGATGAAGGCATGCACGGCAAAGCGGTAGCCGCGAACGTTGAACCGCCGCCCACGCGCACCGGAAAAATCCTCAGCAAGCCCGTAAGTCTGGTAGAACGCCAGCGCAAGCTGCTTCACGGGCACTTCAAGTCCAACATGCCGCAGGTAGCGGACCGGCGCAAAGCGATGATGCGCAATTCCGTCGATATCGAAGGCAAACTCCGTTTGGATGTGCGGATACTTCCCTTCCGCGTAGTTCACCACCGGCCCGTATTGGGCGCGCAGTTTGGGAAACTCGAGTGGAACCGCGAGGTTGGTCGCCAGGGAGTGGCCGGCCGAGTCGCCAATATAGTGCGAGAGCGCACCCACCGCAAACGCCAACTCGTCCGCATTCCCAGCATTGCGAAACAGATTCACCACGAAGTCGCCGGAGCGCACATAGTGGGTCAGGTTCGAGAAGGCCGCATCGCCAAACGGGTAGTAACCAATGTCCTGAATCACGCATCCGCCATACGCATAGGCTCGAGCATGCTCCAGTTGCTCGGCCGTAAGCGTCGGATAGCGACTCAAAAGAAGAGGGACAATCGAGTTCTTCCAGGTGAGGTCGATCAGTTGCTCATGCGTCAGCAGTGTGTAAGCCGCCGCCGGCCGTCCCAAGGCGAATAGACCCGCGAACATAAGCAACACCCAGATTCGAACTCGTCGCCCCACCGTCATTCCTCCCAAACCCCTATCACGCTCTTGACACCGGCCACAGCAACCCATAGTTGTAGGATGATCAAGTAAACCCTCATGCAATGCGAGAGGACAAAAGAACGTGAATCGAACGTGGAAAAGGTTCGTTTGCGGTGTGGCGCTGGCGGCGATTGCCGGCGCGGCCCCCTTCGCTGTCGGCCAATTGTTGGAGCCAGGCGCAAAATCGGCCGCACCCAACCCGCTCAGCGACCCAACCGTCAAGCCCGGCAAGATGCTGCTCTTCGACCTCGAGGCGCGCTTCGCCAAAGACGTGCTTGATCGTGGCGGCGCAGCCTTTGCCGATTGGTTTGCTGAGGACGGGGTGTCCCTGGGCAACGGGCAGCCGCCAGTAGTGGGCCGGGTGGCAATCGTAAAATCCGCCAACTGGTCTCCCCAGGCTTATCAGCTTGTTTGGACCCCGACCGACGCCGCAATGGGCCCCTCGGGCGATATGGGCTACACCTGGGGCCACTTTGAAGGCCGCAGCAAGGACGCCAATGGAAACCCGGTGGTCACCACCGGCCGTTATATGACCATCTGGCGCAAGCAGCCTGACGGGAACTGGAAAGTCGTCCTCGACGCAGGCGCCAACGAGCCGCTGAATGCCGGCGACTGCTGCAAACTGCCCACAGGCGACTGAAATCAAACGGAATCGCCCACCCTCAAAGTGCCTTTGGTAACGCATCGCAACCTTCGCTTGCCCAGCAGACTAATTACTTAGGTCGCAACAGGTTTCGCCGAATCTGCCCCTTTTGTGCCAGAGCATTCCCGCGCCGTGTGGCCGATACTAGGAATCGGATGCGTGCGCCTTATGTTCGCGATGCAAAGCCAAAAGCTTGGGGTACACCGGATCATGGCTTCGCGGTCAGATTTCGACATCTTCGATCGGAACCCCGATCCTGCCCTGGATGAGCTGACCGAGTTGTCCGCCGTGTTGGGCGGCGCCGACTACGCTTATATGGGCTGGATGGACTTCAATCGCTTGTGGTTCAAATCCAAACATGGGTTCCTTGCCACCGATCAGCCGCGCGCCACCACCGCCTGCCAATGGCTCCTGGAGAAAGGCCGTCCCCTGCTCATCCGGGATGCCGGGCAAGACCCCCGCTTTCCCCCTGAAGGAATCCCGCTTCCAGGAGCCAAGCCTTGCCGCTCCTATGCCGGGACACCGCTCATCACCGGGGCAAGCCAGGTTGTGGGTACGCTGGCCATCTTGTCGCAGACGCCCAATCAGTTCAGCAATGAACATCTTGCCCTGCTTGAGATTGTGGGTCGCCAGGCGGCCACGCGCCTCGAGCTCTACAGCCGCATTCGCGCCCAGGAGCAGGCACAGCGGGCTCGCCAGCGGACGGAGCGCTCTCTCGCTATCGAGCGATGCTTCGTAGCCGCAACCCTGGATTCCATTCCCGCCCTGGTTGCTGTACTGGACACCGCCGGCCGGATGGTGCGGCTCAACTACCCCTGCGCGCAACTCACCGGCCTCAGCCTGGCCGACGCAGTGGGCCGGCCTTTTCTTGAGGAAGTTCTCGAACCGGACGACCGCCCCTGGGCTTCGGGAAAGATTCGCGAGGCAGCCACCGGGCAGGTCTCCGGCCCGCACGAAACCGCTTGGCGCATCGCCGCCGGTCCAGGTTCGCCAAATCTGACCCGGCGCATCAGTTGGACCCTTCGCCCGCTGAAAGGACCCAACGGCGAAATTCAGTACCTGATTGTCAGCGGCCAGGACGTCACCGACCAGCGCCAGGTCGAGATGGCCCTACTCTCCAGCGAGAATCGCTACCGCCAAACCGTTGAAAATAGCCTCGGATTTGTCTTTACCTGCTCCATGGAGGGCCGCCTCACCTCTCTGAACGCCTTCACCGCGGAGACACTCGGTTATCGCGCCGAAAGCCTGACCGGCCGCGCCGTCACTGAGCTTCTGGACGCGGGAGGCGCCGCTGCCTTTCAGGAATGCCTGCGCACACTGGAGACTGAAGAAGAGTGGCAGGGGGCCTTGCCGCTGCGCCGCAGCGACGGCATCTATCGCCGCATCGCCTTCCGCAGCCGCCGCATGGAACTGCCCGGCGAGCGGCCCTTTGTACTCAACCATGGCATCGACGTAACCGAGCAGCACGAGGCCGAGGAGGCTCTGAACCTGGCCACGCGTCAGCGCGAATTGATCCTCGAATCGGTGGGCGACGGCATCTACGGCATCGATCTGGAAGGCCACCTGACCTTCATCAACGAGGCCGCCGCCCGCGCACTGGGTTACACGCCCGACCAGTTGACCGGGCGCGATGTGCATGAGGTAATCCACCACAGCCACGCCGACGGCACCCCCTACTCTAAGGCCACGAGCCCGATCCTCCAGGCCATGCGCCGCCGCGAAACCATTCGCATGAGTGACGAGGTCTTCTGGTGCAAGGACGGCACGGCCATTCCCGTCGAATACAACGCCAACCCGCTCATTGAGGATGGCCAGATTTCCGGCATGGTCGTAGCCTTCCAGGACGTCTCCGAGCGCCGCCGCCTGGAGAAGATGAAGGACGAATTCATCTCCACCGTGAGCCATGAACTGCGCACTCCGCTCACTTCGCTGCGCGCCTCCCTGGGGCTTATCTCCTCGGGTTCGCTGGACAAGCGCCCGGAGAAGCAGCGCCAGATGGTCGAAATGGCCATCGGCAACTGCGACCGCCTCGTGCGGCTCGTCAACGACATTCTGGACTTCGACAGCGTGCAAAAAGGACGCCTGCCGCTGCGCCGCCAGTCCGTCGAAGCCATCGACCTGCTGCGCCGCGCCGCGGACGTGGCTCACACCGCCGCCAGCCAAGTCCACATCAGCTTCAAAATAGATGCCTCGCCGGTTTTGGTCCTGGCCGATCCGGATCGCATCCTGCAGGTACTCAACGAACTGGTATCGAACGCCATCAAATTCTCGCCGCCGGAGACTCAAATCCGTCTCGCCAATGAGATTTGCGGCGCCAAACCCGCCGGCGCAAAGCCATTCGAGCCCAACCCATTCGGCTATCAACTATCAGGCCTATCCGACGCCGACCCATCAGGCTTTGGCCTGTCTACCGCGAGCGGCCCCTCGGCTGCCGGCTCAGTAGGCGCGGATGAGGTCTGCTTCATTGTCGAAGACCAGGGCCGCGGCATCCCGACTGAAAAGCTCGAGCGCATCTTCGACCGCTTCCAGCAAGGCGACGCCTCCGACTCCCGCGCCCTTGGCGGCACCGGCCTCGGCCTCGCCCTCTGCCGCAGCATAGTAGAACAGCATGGCGGCCGCATCTGGGCCGAAAGCGCCCCAGTCCAAGGCAGCCGCTTCCTGTTTACCTTGCCCGCTGCTGCGCCCAACCCGCGGTAGGCGACCTGTTGCGCCTTTGCGCAACAATGCGCGATGGCAGTCAAGCAAATTAACTCAAAGCCCTGTTTGCGTCTGCCGAGGTTCAGTGTCCGGATTGCCGTTACTGAATTCGTCACTGCGCGCTCGGTCGATTTGCACATCCCCGAATGGTTAGTAGTCACTTCGTATGCGCTCGGTTCTCACCGGATAGACCTGCTGTCAATGGCGGGTATCAGTAACCCTGCTATAGCCGCGTCTGGCCGGCTTCGATCGAATACGCGGAGCGGCCGAACCGGAAGGCTTCTCGGGGTTGGGTTCGGTGAAATGATCGTGCAAAACCACATTGAACAGCGACTTGTGGACCCGTATACGGCCGTTGTATTCGATAAGGCCGAGCTNNCGAAAGCGATTCATGAAGAAGCTGACACGGGACCGGGTGGTGCCCACCATCTCTGCCAGAGTTTCCTGTGTGATGGGAGGAACAAAGGGTTCCGGTTCTCCCGGTTCGCCATATTCGGCCAACAACAGGAGAATCCTCGCCAAACGCCTTTCGCTGGAGTTGAAAAGCTGATCGACAAGATCGGCTTGGGTTCTCATACTGCGGGTAAGCAGGAATTTCACGAACAATTCTGAGAAGGCGCGCTCCTCGTGCATCACGCGGATCATCTCCGTCCTCTCGATCCTGAGCGCAGTGCAAACCGCAAGAGCAGTTGCAGTGGCCAAATGGACCGCACCCACACTCGCCAGGGACTGTTCTCCAACGAATTCTCCGGCAAAGAGAAGGGCGATGGTGGCCTCCTTCCCGTCTGGCGAGACTACAGTCAGTTTTGCGCGGCCCGTCCTGAGGTAGAAGACGGCGTCAGCCGCTTCTCCTTGCGAAAAGAAAACCTGTTTGGGCTTCAACTGAACGAGTTGTCGTCCCACTCCAACTTGATCCAGAAAAGTAGCGAGATCAAAGGTCATGCTTCTCACCTTGAAAGAGAAGGTACATGGACACCTTAATCCTACATGCTTGGTTTCGGCATCTTTGTCCGGTCTAGGACACAGCCCGAACTTTGTTATGAATGGTAAGCATCGGGCATACTCACTGGGATAGAGTTCTATCTGAAAGTGAGGACCCCTTGCACGCGAACGGATTTAGGAACACGCTTTTGAAGGCTCTCGACGAGGAGATCATTGCGCGCCTTCGTTTACAGCCGGTCAAATTCGAGGTGAAACACGAAATCGAATACCCTGACGATCCGATCAGTGGTCTCTATTTTCTCGAAGTGGGGATGGCGTCGATGACCACAACGTTCAAGGATGGGTCTCAGGTCGAGGTAGGGATGTTCGGTCATGAGTCGGTCATCGGCGTCTCAGCTTTGATGGGAACAAGAAAGAGTCTGAATCGCGTTTACACCCAGATTGCCGGCCATGGCTATACCTGCCAAGTGGAGGCCGCGAGAAGAGAGTTCCGCCTTGGCGGCAAATTTCAGGCTCTGGCTTTGCGCTATGTTCAGTCACAACTGATTCAGGCAATGCAATCGGCTGGATGCAATGCGAAGCACAACTTCGAACAGCGACTCGCCCGCTGGCTGCTCATCTGTGCGGACCGCTCGCACAGCAACACTTTCAAGATATCGCATAAGTTTCTCGCAGACATGCTTGGGGGGGGACGTCCTACTATTTCCACGACGGCCGGGCGTCTAAAGCGAAAAGGACTCATCGAATACACCCGCGAAGAGATCCGCATCCTCGACGTCCCTGGACTCACGAAGGCCTCTTGCGAGTGCTACCTGATCATCAAAGACTATCTCGACAATTACACAAAGTTCGACACCTCAACTATTGCGTAGCCGCTCTGGCGGGTTCACATCTCAGGATGTAAATCCAGTGCTCAGATGGGTGCATTCAGATGGGTGCGCCCAGATGGGTGCCCCAGGTCTCGATTTTGAGACCTGGGAAAGCAACGAACCCTCACCCTTCGACTTCCGAATGACCGCGATTTCGGTGGCAATGCACCGATCATTTCAAGCTTTCTACGGAATGCGAGCCGCGAGTTGACCGGCCAAAGCCGCAGCTTCTTTTGCCTCCGGCATATTTGCATACCCCGCAACGTAGCGCCCCTTGCGGAAGATGCAGATTTCGCCGAGGTACTTGTCTTTGACCTGAAATCCCTCGTCGCCAATCTGCGCCGGGGTTGAGCCTGTAAATTTCTCCCGCAGCTTCTTCATCACCTCCGCCGCCGACTCCGGCGAAGCCTCAAGCACAATAAACGCCTGCCCCACCTTGTACTTCGCCACGTACCCGCGCTTCAGCAGGCGCATGCCCAGCACGCTCTCCGGGACCAGGCTGGCGGAAGTCAAATTCTCCTTGGCGAACCACTCGAGCGTCTCCGGGGGGGTGGTGCGGCCCTCGATACGCTCCTCGATCTTTGTCGCAAAAGCCCTCATCGTCGTGCTATGGTCGCTATCCGTGTTGGCGGCGACTTCGGCGATTTCGACGTAGTACTTCCCCTTGGCAAACAGAGCGCTGTGCGGCTGGATATGTCCCCCCATCCCGATTTTGACAATGGGCTTGTCTGGATCGCGATTGGCGGTGAACATGCCGTATGCAGAGTCGGCGTCGCTCATCTCCGAAATATCGATGGTTAGCGAGTCGCCGCCCGATTTGCAGTCGATTCCCTGCATGCGCACAAACCCGAAAGCGAGATAACCTTCCGCACCGCCATCCTTGTAGTCGTAAAGGTTGTCGGGAACGTACGCGCGCTTTGTCCCCGTTTGCTCCCAGCCCTGCACATCGTGGCAGTTGAGAAACTCCTGCGCGCGTCCGCTTCCGATCGCAAATACAACCGTCAACAGCAAGCAAACAGCCTTCATGCAAACAACTCCTGCGCGCGCGCCATCCGATCCGAAACCCGCACGCCATGCGGACATTGAACCGTGCATTCCGCGCAATCGCCGCAGCGTACCGCACGATGCTCCGCCGCCAGCCCCTGAAAACTCTCCCGCGCATGAGCGAACTGTTTATAGCCGTCGGCGTAAGTAAGAAAGCGCAGCACATCGGCCACCGGCAACCCCTTTTGGCACGCGCCCTCGCACTTTCCGCACATGCGGCAATAGATCGGCTTGATGGTCTCAAGATGCGCCGACAGCAGCTTTTCTTCACTGGCCGAGAGCGGTTCCGAGTTGGCCTTCAAGTTCTCTTCCAACTGGTCCATATCCGTTATGCCGGGCACAGTAGTTTGGATGTTGGGCCTGCGAAGAACCCACTTCAACGCGGCAAGAGAAGTGCCGTCCCGCTTCAACATCGAGTAAATCGGATCGCTCGGTTTGAGAAATCGAAATCCTCCGGCCATCACCTTCATCGCCACGATGCCGATCCCGGCTTTGGCGGCAACTTCAATCGCCTGGTCCATGCTCGAATCCATGGAGAAGTTATATCCGGTCATCACCACATCGAAGACACCTTTCTTCGCCATCCACGGCAGCATCTGTTGCTGGTTGCCGTGCATGCTCAAGCCGGAAAAGCGCGTCTTGCCCTGTTGCTTTGCGATCTGCTGCGCCTCAAGCATGCCGTCGGTAACTTTGTCCGGGCTGGCCTTGTCATGGAAGTACCAGATATCGACGTAGTCCGTTTTAAGCTCTCGCAGGCTGGTGTCGAGATCTTTCAATGCCCCTTGCTTGTCTGAAGCGAGCGACTTGGTGGAAAGGATAATCTGCTTGCGCTTGCCCGCGAGGCCCACGCCCACCATGCGCTCACTATTGCCTTGCAAATAGGCGCGCGCGGTGTCGAAGTAGTTGATACCGGCGTCGGCGGCCCGTTCAATCACGCTGGTATCGGATGTAAACCCGCAACCAAATCCGATCGCGCTCACTTTCAACCCAGTGCGGCCCAATATTCTGTACTCGAGCTTGGCGGGGGAGCCGGGAGTCTTATCGAGGGATTCTTCCGAAGTCCGCAAAATCCCCATGGCCGTATTCGCGAGTCCCATGCGCGAGCTCGCACCCACAACAGGAAGAACCAGCCCGGCGGACAAAAATGCGCGGCGGGACGTCTTTATCAACTTCATCCGGTAACCTCGCTCCAAAAACTGCGGAAGGACTCCAATCCGTTGACGGGTACGGGCTTCAGGCCGCACCTATGTGGCCTGGAATCACGTCGGCTTTACAGGCTGCGGAAAAACCCTATCCGGTGAAGGGTACGGACTTTAGCCCGCACATAAGTGGATTAGAATCAGACGGGCTTTAGCCCCTGAGGGACGCATTTTCGCGGTTTTCTTCTTGAATCAAGCCTTTTTCCGCAGCCTCTTTAGCCTCCACGGGGATGCTCCCGGGCCCTAATCCCGAAATCGTTCCCTTATTCCGCAAGCCGACAGCCTTCATGCAAACAGTTCCTGGGCGCGCGCCATCCGATCGGAAACCCATACGCCGTTAGGACACTTCACCGTGCATTCGTCGCAGTCCCCGCAGCGGACCGCAACATGCTTCGGGTCCAGTTCCTGGAATCTCTCCCGCGCCAGCGCGAACTGCCGATATCCGTCGGCGTAAGTAAGAATGCGCAGCATATCGGCCACCGGCAGGCCTTTCTGGCAAGCGCCATCGCACTTGCGGCACATGCGGCAATAAATTGGCGAAATCATTTCCAGTTGCGCTGCCAGCACCTTCTCATCCCCGGCGGAGTAGGGATTCGCCATGGCCTGCAGGTTCTCGTCCAACTGGTCCATGTCCGTCATGCCGGGAATGGTGGTCGCGATGTGCGGCTTGTGGAGCACCCACTTCAGCGCCGCCAGCATGGCGCCGTCCCGCTTCAGCTTCGCATAAGTGGAATCGGCAGGCTTCAGGCTGCGAAATCCTCCCGCCATCACCTTCATCCCCACGATGCCAATGCCTGCCTTGGCTGCGGTCTCGATCGCCTGGTCCATGCCGGCGTCCATGGAAAAGTTGTAGGCCACAAGCGCCACGTCGAAGACGCCCTTCTGCGCTAGAAACGGCAGCATTTTCTGTGAATTGTGCGTGCTGAGGCCGGCGAAGCGGATCTTGCCCACCTTTTTTGCAAGCTGCTGGAATTCGATCATTTCGTCGGAGACTTCAGACGGGTCGTCCTTGGAATGCAGATACCAGATGTCGATGTAATCGGTCTTGAGCTCGCGCAGGCTGGTCTCCAATTGCTCCTGCAAGCCCTTCACAGTCGAGGCCTCCGACTTGGTCGAAAGCACGATCTGCTTGCGCTTCGCTCCCAGCGCCGCGCCCACCATGCGCTC
>PLZC01000381.1 GCA_003151985.1 Acidobacteriaceae bacterium | reverse complement strand
CGCACGCTTGCCGAAAACTCACGAAGCTTCGATCAGTGTCCAGACAACAAGGCTGCCATTACGGAGTGTGTTTTCCGCGTATGGCGCGAAGCAACGTTAACTGCTTCCTCGGTCCATGAAGCGCGCACGTACTGCTCGCGGTTGGTTGCAAGACTGCCGGAAGAGGAGAAAAAGGCTAACCCGTTGCTGGTCGCCTTCGCCAACGCCGCACCGTCAGCGACGTTATGTGATGTGGTCCGAATTGTCTTCCACCGTCTTGTGCGGAGCTGTCCTCGGGAGGAGCAAGAGGGTATTGCCGAAATCATTGCTGAGACCGCAAAGGATGAGCTTGAAGCAATTCGCGAACTGAATCGCCAGCCCGCATCACTCGCCACAACTTCGGAGCCCGTGCCCAGCGAACCTGAGACGAACAATGAAACTCCGTCGGAGCCGACACCGGCCCCTATAAAGCATCGGCGTCGCTCATCGCTGGGTGAGAACCTTCCCCAGCCCAACGATGACCGCAAGCAGGTCCGTGAGGAGGTGGTCAATGAAGCAGCAGCCGCTTGAAATCAACCTCACGCCCAACTCCAACTCCCTGTGGCTGCAGAGCCTGCGCTGGCTGAATCCGGCACACTACGAACTCGCAGTTGGTGCGGGTGACTTGCAAGGCAACTATCGTGCCACAGCGGAAGGTCGCCTGCTGTTTCACCTGATTCCGTCGGTGCTCACCTCGCACGAGCGGCAGGAAATGTTCCGCCTCGCGCTGGTTGTTGCAAGAAACAAAGCCTTGAACACGAGGCGCATCAGGAATGTCGGCGGGGGTGAGCACAGCCTCACGAAGGCCGGAACTCCGAGTCTTTTCGCACGCGCACGCCAACTGAAGGTTCTGAGAAATGCAAAGGAAGGGACTTTTGGATTTGAGGGCATCCGACGGATCGGCAACGGCTGTTGTCCCTGCGCTTTCAACCGTGAGCAGCCGGAGGAGTACCGTCAACTCGTGCCGCTTTGCGAATCTCTCAGTGCGCTGGCACGGGAACATGAACCCGAGCTTTGGCAGAAGCAAATGGAGGTCGCATCCAAACGCCGCGACCTCACCATTGGCAATACCCCTTGGTCCCAGGGCGTCGCAAATCTGTCCTTTCCGATGACGGCACATTCCGATAAAGGGAACATGCCTGGCAGTCTCAGCGCCTCAATCGTCGTGGGCGACTTCGACGGTGGCCCGCTCATCTTTCCGGCCTACAACGTGGCGGCTCTTGTGCATCCCGGCGATCTCCTCCTCTTTGACGGTCGCGAGCTTCACGGAGTTGGGCCGTTTACAGGCGCGCGGCTGAGCGTCGTTCTTTACCTGAAGAGCAGCGTCTTGCAGTGTCCGGGCGCGGACGCTGAATGATTTATGCGGAAAAGGAGTTAGAGGCAATGGAGAATCAAAATGGGAGCTAGCCGCCAAATTGGTCGTATCAAGCCGGGAACATACCCCAACAGTGCAGTGTTGACAACTGTTTCAGACATGAAAGCCAGCAACTACGGCCAACCTCTCTGGTATGGAGATATGACTGTAGTGATTGGCGACAAGTGGGCTACTGTCACTTCTGCTGATGGCACTGTCCCTGCCGGTCTCAATCCACGCTATCTGCGATCCACTAACAAGAGCTTGCAAGTGTATGTCGGCATGTCCGTAGAGCAAGCCAAGGCCGAGCGTGCAGCAAATAAGGCGTTCTATTCATTGGAAAATGACTGGGGTCAAAATCCAAAGACTCACACAAACAGGAGAAAATCAAAATGAAAGAATCCGACATGGTTTCTAACCCGAACGTTGCATATCAGATTGGACGCTACTTTGCTGTGGTAGAACGTGCCAACATGCTGACGACCAAAAAGGAACTCCCTCTCGACTTTGCCATGTACATTTGTGCCTGCCCTCGACAGTATGTCATGAAATTGGCCAAAAGAATGGACGAGCTCAATTGCCGAGATTTCGTGATCAAGGAAACTGTATTAGAGATCTGGGACAAGATCAATGAAATCCCTGCAAGATTCGGCCCACAGGAACAGGCTCAATACGTGGCTGGTCGCTACCATCAACAGGCCAACTTTTAAGGACAATTGACTTCTGTTTGAGCGTACCTCCAGTCCGCTCTAGAACGTCCGATGATGCCGGGGGTTATATGCAACCAGCAGAATCGTGCGACGGAGAGCCGTCTGACTGCAAGGAACTGCCCTGATTGCGAGTTGGTAGTCCACCTGAGCGAAACTTGACACCGCTGCAACCTGCGACATTGATTGGCCCTTCACCTGCGGCGCGGGATGACAAATCAATCGCCGTCCCGCGCCGCCTTTCTGCAATGCCCGCTCACCAGTGTGTCTAACACCATGCCCAAGATCGCTAATTGGATTTTGTTTTCCGAATATGGGAACCAAGGTGTTTGTTAAGGAGAGGGCAATGCCAGAACAGATGACGACAGAAGATCTCCACAAGAATCCCAGGGCCAGAAGAGGCGTTGCGTCGTCCTCGGATTGCTGGGACGAATACCAGACAGTGTTGCGCTACCTGCGTGAATACGGTAAGGAACACCCACCTACAGGCAGGCTGATCTTGCTGACCATGATTGGACACGAGGCCGATGCATCCCAAATATCGATCGATGCCGGCGCTTGCGCCTATGCAATAAACACGAATCTTGCTCAACTCACAAAGCAGGGGATCTTGGTGCGGAGAATACTTGCGTCAGGCCGATTCAAGAGCAGTCGGTACCGGATTAATCAAGACGTTTTGACCTCCAGGCTTGGCTTGACCCTGAAAACTGCAACAGCGAAGTGATAGCTCCATTATCCCGCAAGAAGATGACCGAGAAGAAATGATGGCTAGCCTAGAAATGTTGTCATATCGTGACAAGCTGATCCGTGAAGCAGATGAAAGAGCACGTGAGATGGTCAGAAAGGCCAATCTATGAGTTGGAGAGATGCTGATCTAGCAATGCGATCCAACATCGAAGGAATGACAGCCGCAGGTAAAGTGCTGTGGCTTGTTCTGGCCCTGCATCGCAATGGTGAAAGCGGAACTTGTGATCCTGGACATGACACATTGATGAAAGAAACCAGCCTGGGTAGAAAAGCACTGCGTGCTGCGCGCGAACTTCTCAAGCAGCTTGGTGTCCTCGATTACACGTCCGGCTACTCAAACAGTCGGGATGGTATGGTGTCAACCAAGTACCATCTGCTGATCTACCACGGATCACCGAAAGAGGTTCACACCTTCGATGACGATTATCGGGGTGATGACTGGGTTCCTGAGCAACCCAATCTCTACTGAAAGCCATCCCTATTGGCGCTACGGCTGCAGTTTCGCCAGTCGTACTTTGAGACTTTTTTGGATCACTTCGTATTTGTCTATGTGAGGAATTGGGCGGGGTCCTACAACATGCCCAATTTCCAGGCACAGGTCAGTCTTCGTCTCGTAAGCGGGCCAATGTGGGGCGCCGAGCCCGTTCGGATCGCCGGTTGCTGCGAAACGTGTCCAATACCCACTCACCGTTTCGGTGAGCTTCCGGTCTTCATCGTCCATTTCGCCCCAAAAGCTCTTGCGGAAGACACCCGACAAGAACTTAAGCTCGGCGCCATGTATGCCTCGGTGTCCAACCATCTTCCCCTTGCTGGGATAGGTGAAGTAATACAGGTAAGAGTTCTGACCGGTGTGTGTCATTTCTCGCGCGAGAGAATACGCGCCGGCGGCTGCTGAAAATTTTTCGCGAGGCGGTCCGCGGAAGCCGCGATTTGAGCAATTTATTTCGCGCCTGAAAGTCTTTTCCAACCCTCCATCGAGTGTGCGAGGTTATCCCGGGCATCGCCACCGATTCCGTAATGTTGAAGCCCGATCGGGCCGGTGTATTTCATCCTACGCAGCAACCGCAGCACTTGCGATACATCATACGTACCGCTGTCCAGTGGCTGGATCAACTCTTTCCAACTCGTGCCGCCAGCGTCCGCGCCGTTGATGGTGACGCAGAATAAATATGGCTGCGCGGCTTTCAGACTCGCGGCGAGATCCTTGCCATCCACCATCAGCCAGTGGCAGAGATTGAACGTGACGCCGAGGTCTTTACGGTTGACTTTCTCGGCCAGCCGGACGGCGTCCTCGACGCGCTGCACGAACAAGCCGGTGTGCGGATACAATGCCACACGGAGGCCGGCATCCTTTGCATAGCCGGAAATTTCGCGGAGCGCTTGCACGGCGACCGCGTCATCGTTGGGATCAAAAGGCGTGCCCCTTTTGTCGGTAACGTAAAGCCAGAGCAATGTGTCCCGGCCGCGCAACGCGGCTGCGGCCTCCTTGACTGACGCCAGGCTTGCGGGAACATCGTCGAGCCGCAACTCCAGGTAGAGTGCGAACATTTTCAACCGGTTCTGGTCAAGCGCGACCAACCACTGTTGAAGCTCGGCGGCGTTGTGATAGATCGGGCCAACGCCGGCAAAGCCGACTTCCTTCACCAGCGCGACCTGCTCGGCCGGCGTGTTGTGCGTCGCGTCTTGCGTGCCGGTATCCATCGCGAAAAACGGATTCGGCAGTTCATCCGCGCCGGCTCCAATGCCACTAAAGGCAAGCGCCAGGATGACGCCGGCAAGCGCCCGCTTCCGGGGTAAGACAGATTTTCGAATTTTCATCTTGTCGGAGATTCGACCACGACGAGCCATTCAATTTTGAAAGTCTCAACTGGTTTGAGCTACGTCTTCAAACCTGCAAGGTTCACTTCCAGTTTCTTGTTTTCAGCCAGAATCTGCTCCATCGTCAGCCGCGTGCCGCGCGCGGCGGCTTCCCGGCCGAGAATGCACGTCAATGCGGAGTCCACCGCGCGGGGAACGGTGTCGTTGGCGAAATGTCCTTCCGTGACGTTGCGATAAAAAGTGTCAATGTTCCGCGCCGCCCCGGCTTCGTATAGGTTGGCCACGTCCGCGCGATAGGCGTCGTCGTCACTGCGGAATTCCGCCTTGCTCCAGTAATTCAGCGTGCCAAATCCCTTTTGACCGTGAATCGTGCAGGTCAGCGCGGAGGGCAGTTGGTTGGGCAGCCCCTGGCCAAAATGATTATGCACCAAACCGTCGGCATACTCATAAATAACCGAGCACACGTCATGTGCATCGC
>PLZC01000205.1 GCA_003151985.1 Acidobacteriaceae bacterium | reverse complement strand
CCGCACGCTGCGTTTGACGTGGCGGGCTCGGCAAAGAAGCACCCGCCGGTCACCTCGCGCGAAGCGATTCCACGCTGCGCGACATGGCGCGTGTCTACAAGCTCGTCACCCTGGTCGTTGAGTATGACCGCACAGCGGACCCCACGCGCCAAGAGGACCTTTGATGCCGCGAGGATCAAACTTGTCTTCCCTGCGCCGAGGAAGCCTCCGACAAGAACTATCCACGGTCTCCATTCCGGAGTATCGGAGCTCAAGCTTGTACCTCGATGCGAAGTTCGCTTTTGGCCGGCAAACTAAGAACCTCGGCGAGGTTCACCACAATCCGTTCTCCATGTTTCTCCAAATGATTAGCGAGAGTCACGCCGCCGCTCTGCGTTGAAGCCGAATGACCAGACGCTGTAATCTCGCAAGACTGGCATCGCAGTGTTCCTGCCAAAACATTGAGCGTAAACTTTGTGCCCGTTGCCTTCTTCAGATAAGAGAAGGTGCCCCAGGCGGTTGCGGTTGCCCAGAAGCACTTGAATTGGTCGTGTGGAATCCGCGGCGCGGCTATGATGGACGAAGTAGCGCCGTCGTAGAAGAAGCCACTGAGAGCAACGACGGCGGACCACGATGACATGGCGCGCGCATAGTGGTGGCCGCATTCCGGCTCGTCCCATGGGTTGCGCTTTTCTCCATCATAGCGGGCGCGAATATTCCGCACGCAGGCTACACCTTCGTCTACCATGCCCCAATTCATCATGAGCGCGGCCACCAGGTACTCCTGGCCGGTCCATGCCTCGGCGTAATAGGGGAAGGGAATTCGCGGGCGCGGGGCCTTGCCATAGTCGCAGACCACTACGGCCGCCTCATCGTTCAGGACATAGGTTCTTTCAACGTTATCGTGATCGGCGAGCGACGGCTTGTAATTGTATTGATAGATGGAGCGCAGCGTGCGGCGAATGTTCTGGGGCGAGACCAGCGGCCCCATCCCGCCGACGTCCGCGAGGTATTGGCCGATGAGTTGGTCGGCGAGGCAGCCACCGCCTACCTGGTACTCGGGCGACTCGGTATTCTCTGTCCCCATGTCGCCGCGCAGATTTGGCGCGATATCGTCCTTCTTGAAGCCGGTGACTTTTTGGATGTAATACTCGCCATTGAACAGATTGGCATCAATCCAATGTTGACCCTGGTCCGCAAGCCGAAGGTACTGCTGCGCCGAGGAGGTGTCGCCAACCGCGCGGGCCATCGCGGCACTGGCTCGCAGAGCGCCGAGGTAATAGATTCCGCATAGAGGATTCGGCCCGTAGAATTCGACGTCGTAAGTGTTGTGCTGCACGCCTTTCATGACGCCATCGCGGGTGGCATCCCACCCACCGGGCACCCATGCAAACTCGAGCGCCTTTTTTATGCGCGGCCAAATGCCGCGCAACCATGCATCATCTCCGGACAACTTCCAGTCAAGCCAGGCGTGGATGATCTGGCCCATCTGACCGTCCGCAGCGGCGTAACCAAACCGTGCCTTGCCTGCGGGCAACATCTGGCGAAAGCGCATGGCGCCGGCGTCATCCATCGAATAGCCGAAGGCGGCGTTACGCAAGGATTTTGCGAAGGAAGGGAAGAGAAACGGAGTTACTGTCTCGTAGTTCCACACGTGGGTGCAGTTACCAAAACAGCAGCCCGAATTGTCGCCGCTGCCCTCGAATGCGTGGAATTCGCCATCGGCGGTGCGGAAACAGGTGGTGGTGGCCAGCGTGGAAAGGTTGGCGCTTGCCGCTTCTTTGACTACGGCGGGCAGGGTGCTTTCGCGCATGGCGGTTGCGAAGACTCTGGTTCGCGCCTCGAGGCTGTCGAGGTTTTTCGCGGCATAGGCTACTGCCTGCCAGGCGTCATGGAAGCGCGTGGCATAGTAATTGCCGATGACAGTTTTTTCTTCGCCTGAGGGTGCTGACCAGCCGCACCACTCGGGCGTGCGGTTGGGAAAGTGCCATCCAAGGAGAAACCGAAAACTGGTGGACTGGCCGGGAGCGATGGTCTTTTGCAAACACAGGGTGCCGATGCTGTTATGTGGCTCAGGCTGCGCACCCAGGTTCCCATTCATTGAGAATTGGTCCCAGAAGAGCAGTGGGGAATTCCACCATTTTCCCTCGGGCCAGCCATTCCAGTGCGAGATTGAGGTACCCGAATCCGGAATTGCGGCTAACACGAAGCTGCCTGACATCGGGTCTACAGAAGATAGGCCGGAATTAGTCATCGATAACCCCGCCAATCCATCTTCAGAGCGATACTCATTCATCCGCTTGTCGGTTTTTGATTCGCTCGACTCCTTGTTCGCGAGCTGTACCGGATTTTCGATGGAAAAGGCTATGCTGACTTTTGCGGACGAATTGCCGGGATTTGTGACGCGATAGTGGAGAATTGCAACGGGCAAGCCTGAATCGTCCGGCTCATGCGGGATGAATGGTGAGAAGGCATCGAGTTCTACCTTTACGGGAAACGACTTGTCGTGGAAATCGATATGAGCGAGCGGATACTCACCTGTGAAGGTTGCAGATTCCAGGCGGCTCAGACCGGGGAGATTATTTGAGCCCAGGCCGTCCTGCCCGTCAAAGGGAGCAAGAATGCGGGACTCGAGGACGCGGGCCACAGGATTTGCATTGTCCACCTGCGCCCATATGGAAGGAAAGGCATAGCGTGGACGGAAGCCTATGTTAGGGCGATTAAAAATTTCCCAGTCGCGAAGCTGCCCGCGGCCACCCAAACCTATGCTGCCCGCGGCCACCCCTCCGAGTGGGAAGGAAATCATACGGAGCTGACGCCCCTTGAATTGCCGCGGGTATTCCAGATCCTTTTTCGTGACGCTCTGTGTTTCATTTTCAGAGGTGGTTTGGGCAATGGCGGGGGAGGACCAGTTTGCGACTTGTGTGGCTGCGCCAAGGGTGCCGACGGCCTGCTTGAGGAAGTCCCTGCGATCTGCCTTGAAATGGTCTGTCATTCAATCTCCTCTTGCGCGGCGGTGTGACGACCACCGCGAAGTAAAACACGGGGTCCTCGGTAGTGTCAATTTGAAGAATAAACCGAGCGCCAGTTGCGGGGCGGCGAAAAAAACCGCGCCGAGGCTGTAACGTTTGGGACGGTGAAGGACTCTATTCAAGTACAGACTCAAGATAGAAGGGAAATAGGATGCGGAAAATGCTGATTCTCGGCGGCGGGACCGCCGGGACCATGATGGCCAACAAGCTGGCCTCTGCGCTGGATGAGCGGGATTGGCGCATCACCGTGGTGGACGGGACTGAAGAGCACTACTATCAGCCCGGCTTTCTGTTTGTTCCGTTTGGCACCTACGGCATTCGAGATATTGTGAAGCCGCGGCGTAAGTACCTGCCTGGCCGGATCAAGTTCATCCTTTCCGGCATTGAGCATATCGAGGCGGAGAAAAAGACGGTGAAGCTTTCCGGTGGGGAAATGCTTTCCTACGACTGCCTGATTATTGCCACCGGTGCGGATATTCATCCCGAACAGATCGAAGGCATGCTTGACGAGGAATGGGGACGGAGCAAATTCGACTTCTATACACCCACAGGCGCCGACCGGTTGGGCCAGTTCCTGAAGGGATGGCAAGGGGGCAAACTGGTGGTGAGCATCGCGGAGATGCCGATCAAGTGCCCGGTGGCGCCGCTGGAATTTCTGTTTCTGGCCGATGCTTATTTTACCGAGCGCGGGATGCGGAACAAGGTAGATCTGCAGCTGGTGACGCCGCTCTCCGGTGCGTTTACCAAGCCTGTAGCGAACCGTGTCCTGGGCGAGTTCATGGAACGCAAGGGGATCAGCGTAACACCGGATTTCGGCATAGCTCGCGTGGACAACCAGGAAAAGAAGCTTGTGGCCTGGGATGAGACCGAGGTGAGCTACGACTTACTGGTGTCGATTCCTACGAATATGGGCGACTCCTGCATTGCGCGAAGCGAGATGGGCAACGAGTTGAACTTCGTCCCGACCAACAAGAAGACGCTCGAGGCCGATGGCCTTGAGGATGTGTTTGTGCTGGGCGATGCGTCGAACCTTCCCAGTTCGAAGGCGGGATCGGTGGCGCACTTCCAGTCCGAGATTCTTCTCAAGAACATTCTCGAACATATTGAGGGCCGGCCGGCGTGCGCCAACTACGACGGGCACGCCAACTGCTTCATCGAGTCGGGGTTCGGCAAGGGGCTGCTGATCGACTTCAACTACGAGACCGAGCCTCTTCGGGGCAAGTTCCCGCTGCCAGGGATCGGGCCATTCAAGCTGCTTGGAGAGAGCCGCGTCAACCACTACGGAAAGCTGATGTTTCGCTGGGCGTATTGGAATCTTCTGCTGCGGGGGGTGGAGTTGCCGATCAAGGCCGAAATGTCGATGGCGGGAAAGGTGCGAGGATGAACGTGCAACAGTTCATAAGCAATTCGAGACGGATAAATCCGAAGGGAGTAGTTGATGGAGACGATGACCATTGCCGGCAAGGCGCTGCAGTTGGACGCGGACGGAAATCTTGCCAACCATAACGATTGGAATGAAGAGGTGGCCCGCGAGCTTGGGGTGCAGGAAGGCATTCCGGAGCTGACGACGCAACACTGGGCCGTCATCAATTTCATGCGCAGCGTCTTTGAAAAAGAGGGCGACGCGCCATCCATTCGCAGACTGACAAAGGAAAGCGGCGTAGACACGAAGACGCTCTACCAGCTCTTTCCCAAGGGACCCGCAAAACGCGCAGCCCGGATCGCCGGCCTGCCCAAGCCCAAAGGCTGCATTTGAATTGAAAGGAAAATATGACAAACAATGGGGCACAACCTATTGAGAAGGTGTCGATCATCATTTCGCGCGGGTCGCTGGAAGGCGTATATCCAGGCCTGATCATGGCCAACGGGGCGCGCATGGAAGGCATTGAGGCTTCGATTTTCTTTACTTTTTTCGGCCTGGACGCAATTATCAAGAAGCGGATGAACAACCTGAAGGTTGCCACAGTCGGCAACCCTGCCATGCACATGCCGACGCTGCTGGGCGCGTTGCCGGGCATGAGTGCATTTGCGACCTTGATGATGAAGAAGGAGATCGAGAAGATCGACATTCCGCCGGTTGGCGAGTTCCTGACGATGATTCACGATGCGGGCGGGGAGATATTTGGCTGTCGCGCGAGCGTGGACATGTTTCACCTGAAGCCCACCGACTTTTGCGAAGAAGTCGATGGGATCATCTCGGTGGGGCAATTTTATGAGAAGGCTGCGGGGGGGCAGATTATCTTCACGTAAGCCAGAGAGTTACTCGGCGCCCAGTTCACGGACGATGGCGACTGAGGCTGAGGCGCCGATGCGGTTAGCGCCGGCTTCAAGCAATGCGCGCACGTCGGCCAGGGTGCGTATGCCTCCGGCGGCCTTGACTCCTGAGCGTGTTCCGGCGACACCGCGCAACAGGGCAACATCGGCCGGGGTTGCGCCGCCGGAGGAGAAGCCGGTGGAGGTTTTGATGAAGTCGGCGCCGGCCTGAATGGCGATCTCCGCGGCGCGCAGCTTCTCTGCGACGGTGAGCAGGCAGGTCTCAAGAATCACTTTAAGCAGCGCACCGTGATGATGCGCGACGGTTGCCACGGCGTGGACAGTATGTTGAACAGCCTGGTGGTTGCCACTTTTCAGTTGACCTATGGGAATGACCATGTCCAGTTCTCGCGCGCCGAGGCGGGTCAATGCGGCCGCCTCCTGGCGGAGTGTGGAGACGAGGGTTGCGCCCAGAGGGAAGCCAATTGTGACTGCTACGGGAATTCCGGTTCCGGACAGCATACTGACCGCGGTGGATACCCAGACCGGGTTCATCATGGCACAGGCGAAACGGTAACGGATTGCCTCGTCGCAGAGGTTTTCGATCTGCTCGCGCGTGGCGTCGGGCTTGAGCAGGGTGTGGTCGATGACGGCGGCGAGCGTTTGCCAGTTTGTGAGTGTCTGCGCCGCGAAAGCTGCCGAGTCGAAACTACCGTGGTCAAACTCGAGATCAGCTTCCAGAATTGGTGTGATGAGGGTCATGGGCCGTGCTCCTTGAACAAGGGGGAACTGCGCCATCCAGTGGCTGCTCGCCGGGCGCTTACGGGAACTGAGTGTAGAACCTTACGAATTATCGCATCAAATGGAAGCCGAATTGGAATGCATATAGAAGGACGGTGAAAGGCCCGCAACGTTGTATTCGATGCTCATTATTTGCTACTCGATGTCCATGCGTTCGATGAGATTTTCACGGATGCGATAGGCATGATGGACGATGGTGTCAAGGATCAGGTTTCCCTGGAGATCATGGACGACCTGATGAACGTCAATGAGGATGCGGCCGGTCTGGTCGGTTTCAAATTTGAGCGGCTCGACATGGGGATCGAGCATTTTCCATTGGCGGGTCCAATAGGCGCGCACGCCTTCACGTCCATGGACGTGTCCGGCTTCCATTCCGTTCGCCCATTCGACGTCGGGATGCATGCGGGCAAGCACCGCCTCGATGTTTCTGGCGTTGAACTCACGGTATGCGTCGATCAGCAATTCGCGTTCGCTATTCAAGACTCGCCTACTCGGGATGGTCCGGGGTCATGAGGCAGATGTCGGGGAGGTTGCGATAGCGCTCGGCGTAGTCCATGCCATAGCCAATGACGAAGAGATTGGGAATGGAGAAGCCCACGTAGTCCGCATCGATTTTTTCAAGACGCCGCGAAGGCTTGTCGAGCAACGCGGCGATACGCAGCGTCTTGGGGCGCTGATGGAGGAAGAGCTTGCGGAGGTAGGAGAGGGTAAGGCCGGTATCGAGGATGTCCTCGACGATGAGAACGTTCTTCCCCTCGATGGGGTCGTCAAGGTCCTTGATGAGCTTGACGGCGCCGGAGGAGCGCTGGCCCTTTCCGTAACTGGAGGTGGCTACAAAGTCGAAGGTGGCGTCGGCCTGAACGGCCCTTGCGAGATCGGCGAGAAACGGGGCCGCTCCCTTGAGGACACCGACCATCACGAGCTTTTCGCCGTTCAGGTCCCGGGTAATCTGGGCGCCCATTTCGGCGACCCGGTTGGCGATTTGTTCTCGGGTGAAGAGGACTTCAAGGTCCCGGTAAGTGCTGGTAGCCATGATGACAGTATCGCGCGACTCGGTGGCGAGTGAAGGAGGAGCCTGTGTAAATTGCTGCACACGGGTATAAGACCCGTCACCAAGTGGTGGATCCCGCCCCGTCTATACTTGAAGATATGCTGCCTTATATCCACCTTTGGCACTTGAACCTTCCGACGTTCGGCCTGATGCTGTGGCTGGCTGCCGTGGCGGCGGCTTTCGTCGTAGACCGCGGCTTCAAGCGTTTGCACATCGATGCCGACGCTGTGGGCATGGTAGCTGTGGCGGTTGTGGCCGGCATTGTGGGCGCGAAGCTGTGGCACGTTATCGATACGCCGATGGAGTTTCACGAACAGGGTTGGCGAGTGCTTTGGGATTCGGCCGGTTTTGCGTGGTTTGGCGGCCTCGCTTTTGGCATATTTGCGCTGGTGTTTCAGGGCTGGTGGGCGAAAATCGGCGGACTGCGGACTCTGGACCTGGCCGCTCCCGCAGCGGCCATTGGCTATGGGGTCGGGCGCATCGGGTGTTTTCTTTCCGGTGACGGCTGCTATGGGGTGGAGACCAAGCTGCCCTGGGGCATGACCTTTCCCAATGGCATTGAACCGACGCCGACCTTTGTGCGGGTGCATCCGACGCCGCTGTATGAATTGGCGGCCGGGCTTTTGATTGGCTGGTGGCTCTGGTGGCGAGGCGGAAAGCAGAGAGGTACAGGGGCGATTCTCGGCGAGTACCTGGTACTGACCGGAATGGCTCGCTTTCTGGTTGAATTTATCCGGCGTAACCCAAAGGTGCTGTGGGGGTTATCGAACGCTCAATTGGCCAGTGCCGGGTCAGTGGTGGTGGGCGTGGTGCTGGTTGCGTGGGCTGCACGGCGGCAGGTGACGCGGGCGGAGGAAGCTGGGAAAGTGGTGGAGAAGACAGCTTAGGGTTGACGACGGAAAAGCGGGTCCTTCGACTCGCTTCGCTCCCTCCTCACGAACGGGGCCTTTCGAGGTTCGAGGTATCCCATCCTTGCCGCGCGGCAAGGATGGGGCACCCAGCGTCATTTTTACGGGAAACGCACCGCTTTATGAATGCCAGGATCCCAACACGCTGCTGCCGCTGGCGCCAAGATAGCAGGTGGTCATCCTTCGCGAATCAATGCTGCGAGGCGGGCGGCGGGGCAGGTCAGCTTATCGTCTTCGGCTACGGTCACGTTGTTGAAGATGTGGGCTTCATTGCCGGTCGAGAACAAGACGATGGAATCGGGATACGCATCCAGTGCCGCCTTAAGCAGCAGGCTCGACAAGATGGCAGGTTCTCGCAGGTCATGGCCGGCGACCTCAGACCAACTCCGGAGCAACGACGGGTCAGTCTCAAATCGCTTGCCTAGAGTGACGGCGGCTTTGGCAAATGACCGGTAATGAATGCGATATGCGTCGGGCACCTGGAGGGAAGGTCCGAGTATCGACCATTCAAACTGCAACACACGGCAATAGCCCTTGCGTTTCGAATAGAGCTCGGGAATGCGCCGATATTCACCACCGATTCCGTAATCGCCGATTTTTCCCTGCTCTTTGGCGGATTCAAGGAAAGCAAGCAGGTCGTCGTGGACCAAGCCGGCGACCTCAGGCTCGTGGAGTAGAAACAAGTCGATGTAGTCGCGGCGCAGGAGATGCAGACTGAGCGCCAGCGATTCGCTCGCCTCTGCCGCATCGAAGCGGCCTGCATTGCGGGGGTTTGGATCAACGAGCCGCATTCTCTTCAAAACGGGGACGCGCTGCTGCAAAGCAACCGCAACCCGCCTGACGGCGCCGTTAGGGAAGAGGCCATACTTGGTTGTGATCGTCGCCTCATGGTGGTCGCTCAGGAAGCGACCAAGCAACGCTTCACTGCGTCCCCGGCCATACACGCGGGCCACATCGAAGTGCCGGATTCCAGCGTCCCAGGCTGCATCGAGGAGCCTCCGGGATTTTGTTCGGTCCATGCCGGCACCGGTGAGATAGGCACAACCAAACCCCAACTGCGACGTCATCCGCCCGGCTGTTCCGGGCAATTTCACGCTGCGCAAATAGCTGCCAGGGATGCGAACAGCTTTACTGGAGGTTTCCATTTTGCCTCCGGCTGCCCCGATGGGCCGCATCATGCGTTGAGACGATCTGCAAGCCTGAGAGCGAATGCAACCGCCAAATACGTAGAATTCGCCTGCCCTGAAGTGGGAAAGACGCTGGACGATGCCACGTAAAGGTTTTCAACCCCATGTACTTTCAGATTTAGATCGACAACGCTTCGAGCGGGATCAACGCCCATCCGCGTGGTGCCCACCTGGTGAAAGCCATCCACTGACCCCGTGCGAACCTGCTCGGGTAGCGCTTCCCGTGCATACAGATATTCCAGGCGGCCAAGCCCATTCGATTGCAATGCCTCATCCAGCACGTCATGGGAATCGATCACGCTCTGGATATCCTGTTGCGAGAGATGCCGATCTATCACGGCGCGCGGCACACCAAATGAATCGACTTCTCTGCCAATTCCGATGCGGCTTTCGAAGTCAGGAATCTGTTCCGCATGATAGGTCAACAGATATTGGCCATCAGGATGGGGAACAAGGAAAAGCGGCTTCTTCGGCTTGATCAGGAAACGATCGCGAAGGATCTTGTAGAGATCTTTGGCGCCTCTTGGCGCACCGAGAATCACATTGCGGAAGTGCGCCGCCAGTGAATCGGAACCTGGTCCAATTTGCTCCTGCCGAATGGCCTCCGAAGTCAATCGCTTCCCGATTGGCCGGAATGCGAGCGCCAGGTAAATGGATGAAAGTGCAAAACTGCGATGGCTGGGGTCGTAAAAGCGGGGGTTGTCCGCCCAGAATGCGGTATTCAGCAGGTTGTGCTTCAACTGCGTTTCCGCAGTAAGCGTGAGGCGTCTGCGACGATAGGAACCGCTCGGATCGCGTGTAAAATCCAGGTCTTCAAAGTCGACGGATTTGTTGAAGTGGATTCTTGCAATCTTTCCTGAGAGATGTCCCATGTAGTAGTGGCCGAGGGGGCCGCCGACTCCACCAAAACTTCGGGGCCAGCTTTGTTGCGCATGCAGCATAAGCCGTGTGGTCTCCACACCCCCCATGGCCAGAACAATCTGCCGCGCCCGCACAGTACGCGTTGCTCCGGCCACGCTGACCGTGAGACTCTCCAGGCGTTGCTCATCCGCACTGAGATTCAGATTTGTAACCGTGCTGTTCAGGCTAAGCTTGATCCGTTCAGAACCAAGCAGACGGGGGCGATGGTGCAATATCAACTTCTGTTCCGAAGACCAGCGCTCAAGGCAATCGAACCTCAGCCCATGAGTTAGCTCCTGCTTGTACGGGATGGCGAAACTCGCGCTTCCGCAGAGCATGTATTCCGATGCGCCTTTATACCAGGAACGAATTTCATCGTGGCCGATGGGCCAATGTGCATCGGCGACATAGTCTCGCGGCATCCAATCAATGTCATCGTAGGGAACACAACGCCCACCCCATGTCCAGGATGTGCCGCCCAAAGCCCGGCAGACCGCGAGTTCCATGGGGCAGTGATTTTGCGGACTTACGATTTCCGCATGCGAAGCCTCAGCTAACGCGGGGTTTATCTCTGTGCCCCCGGACTCAAGCACCAGCACGTCACGCCCCAGGCGTTCAAACTCCATGGCCAGGGCCATGCCCACTGGCCCCGTTCCAACAACGCAAAGATCCCATAGCTGATCTTCAACGGAAAGCGGATAGATCACTGTTGACCTGCACTTCCTGTGTTTTGGGCAGTATAGCAGACCGTCTGAAGAGCCCTTGTCCGAAGTTCTATAACCGCCGGATAAAAGCAAGTGCCTGTTTTAGTTGCGGGAAGAGGGCTTCTTCGGCCTTGAATTCGCGGGAGTGGACGCAGCGGCGAATTCCGCGCATTTTTACTGGATGCTTGAGGTGAAGCATCTCGTGGTAGAGCAGGTACTCAAGGGCATAACGGGGGCTGGAAGGCCGGTCGAATACGCGGCTGACCACGATGGTGTTGTGGGCAGCATCGTAATGGCCGAGGGACCGCTTGGCCATTTGCTCGCTCCATGTGAGCTGGGGCCGGCCGAGGAGCCCACCGAAGAAACGGAAGTTGAGTGAGTCGAATACTTCTTCCAGTTGGTAGAAGCGGCCGTCCGGACCGGAGAAGCGCTTGCTGCCGCGGGCGCCACGGATCAACTCGGTTTGGCGAGTGACGGCGGCGCTGGATGCGAACCGCTTGTAGCGCAGGTTTTGCATGGCATTGATGGGTTTCTTGTAGAGCTTGGCAATCAAGATATGAGCGATGGCGCGGACCACTGTGTCTGGAGCTCCCTCCAGAAGATCGGAGAGGCTGACGTGGATCTGGCCTTCGCGAAGGCGAATGGTTGTGTTCAGCGAAGTGAACCGGCGGAAGCGGACCGCAATTTGCGGCATGGGGGCACGCGGGCGCAGTGCCCGATACTCTTCCTGAAAAACGGAGACAAATTTAGAGGTCACCGGAATGAAGGGTAGCATGTCAGGGACTAGTAGAATGATTCCGAAATAACATTGCAATACTACGGGTTGTGGTATAGCCTCCTCGCATACCATTGCGAGGAGGCTTGTCGGATGCCCTTCGTCAGCAATCGCGCGCGGTTGAGGTTGCGCCAAGGTGAGGTGGAGATGCTCACGTGGGCACAAAAATGGGCATAGTCCACACGGCGCTCTTCGAGCCACCTCTAGAGAGGCCGAACCATTGAATCATCCTGGTTGAAGACGCGATCCCACCGCCTACGAGATAGGTTGCCGAATCATTGTCAGGTCGCGTCAAGGGGATCATTTCACACTTTCTTTCTGCTAGCCTAAATACAAGTTACCGTGGCCACTCTGGCCGATCTCTTGAAGTTTCAGGGGCGATTTCATCCTATTTCTCCTGGGTAGTACGGCGCTGCGTTGGTGTGGTTGGCCACTTTGAGGGCGAGTAAAAACAAGGCTGCGTCAGGCTCATTATCCGGATGACGCTGTGCTGCTGGGGTTGTGCCAGCCGCCGTCTGCAGCGATCATCGTGTCAGCACCTTTTGGACCCCAGCTGCGGCGCTTGTATGAGCGAACACGGTGATGGGTCTTGAGGACCCGATCAACAACTACCCACGCGGCCTCAACCGCGTCTTCACGTGTGAACAGCGCGCCGTCGCCGGTCATGGCATCTCCCAAAAGTCTCTCGTAGGGCGTTTCTTCTCCCGGCCGCTCTTCTGACAGGTAA
>PLZC01000091.1 GCA_003151985.1 Acidobacteriaceae bacterium | reverse complement strand
GACTAAAGTCGTGCCCTGATACAAAGCCCCTTCTCACCGGCGACGAAGAAGCTTCACAAGTTGGCTGATGCAGCGGACTAGCTCTGTGAGAAATGCGGACTAGTGGCAGGAGCCGCCCATCGGGCAAGACATTTCCTGGCCGCAGCAGGGGCCGCCGGATTCGCACCCTGCGCCGGCAGCATAGCCGCCATCTTTTGAAACGACCCCTGCCCCGCCGCTGATGAGCCGCCTTACCGCACCTCCGCAGCCGGGGCAGGTTTCGACGGCTGGGTCGGACATCTTTTGGCGTCGCTCAAAGCGGCCTGCGCAGGATTCGCATAGATACTCGTAAGCCGGCATCGAAAATCTCCTCGCATAAAAAGCAGTATTTGACTTGATTATACGAGAGGCGTGAATCCGTGCTTTCCCAGGTCTCAGAATCGAGACCTGGGGCACCCGAATCTCGCGGATTTATTGTGCAAGTGCGAAGAGACGGTACTAGTCGGTCGGCCGGTCGTAGAAGCGGAAGAACAGCGACGGCTTGGAGCAGGCCTCGGCTTTGGCGACGAGCTCTGCATTCTGCTTGTCGTTGAGTGGAGTAAATTGGCGCGCGAGTTGCACGTTCTCTTCAAGCTGGGCGATTGAGTCGCAGCCAATGATGACCGTGCTGACTGGGCGCGAGAGCGTGTAGTACATTGCTTCGCGCATGGTGAGCGAGCCGGACTTGTCGGTTTGAATGGCCATCCCTTCCCACGAGTGCTTCTGCGCCTCGATTGAAGGTGGAGTCCAGGAAGAAAGCAGGCGCCCGCGGCCGGGGATCTTCATGCCGATGATGCCCATCTGCTTTTCTACCGCAAGGGGGAGCAACTCAGCGTCGAAGCTGAAGTGATGGGGGTCGGCGGCGTTGATGGCCATGAGGATAGTGTCAAAGGGGTAACGTCGAATGCACTCCATGAGCACATCGGGGCGGTAGTGGCCGGTGATGCCGAGGTGCCGCACCACCTTCTGTTCCTTCATTTCGAGCAGCGCTTCAAATGCGCCGCCTTTGCCGAAGATGTCGTCTACGTTCTTTGGGATTCCGACGTCGTGCAACTGCCAGAGGTCGACGTGGTCGGTCTTGAGCAACTCGAGGGACTTCTCGATCATGCGCATGGAGCCTTCGCGCGTGCGTTCCTTGGTTTTGGTGGCGAGAAAGGCTTCGTTGCGGCGATGGGCCATGACTTTGCCGACATACTGCTCGCTCCAGCGTTCCGGGCCGCCGTAGATGGACGAGGTGTCGATGTAGTTGACGCCGAGGTCGAGGGCGCGCTCGATGATGGGGACGGCGGAGTCCCACTGGTTGGGCTTTTCCAGGGAGGCCTGGCCGCCAAGGGAGAAGATGCCAACTTTGTAGCCGGTCTTGCCCAGGTTGCGGGTGGGCATGGCCTTTGAGGTTACCGGGTTGGAGGGAAGGCCGGGAAGAGCCTTCTTTGTGTCCGCTATTGCCGAGGGCGCCAGCAATGCGGCTGTTACCGCTCCGCCCGCCTTGAGAAACTCGCGGCGTCCTTGCCTGCGTGCTCCAACCGTTTGCTCCTGGCTCATACAGCCTCCTCAACGATCCACTTGCTCTGTGACAACCAATCATAAACCCGTTCTACCTGCGCTGGGTATCAAGAGTTCAGTCATCCATTCGGATTGCCCGGTCGGTGTAACGAGGAATAACTGGCGGTATCGGAGCCATCATCCTTGACGCTGGTGCGGCATGGGCGCACGATTCAAAAATAGGGGTCTGCCTCATGCCCGCCAAAGTTGCTTCGGCTCGCGTAACCGCCAATGTCGCCGGCAAATCCGCCCTCGCGACCGACGCAAACCCTCGCGTCAAAAAGGCGCGCATGTCCAAGCTGGAAGCCAAGCGGTTAGAGAGCTTTAAGGCGCTGATGGCTAAGTACGCCGGAAAATGCTCTTTTGCCGGGCTCGATGAGTGAGATCGTCGTCTTCGACTCATCGATTCTTATTGATCGCCTGAGGGCAAATCTCTTCGCCAGCCGAATCAGCGGTTTCCGCCAACGGCGAAAAGCTGGAACTCGCGAATGTGCGCTTCGCTGGTGCTCGAAAGAATGTGCAAGCGCACCCGGCTGGCCGTCACAGGGGCAAAGCTGTCGATCTTCTTGTGCCCGATGGCTTCGCCTTCTGCAACGCGCTTCCATCCGCTCTTCTCCCACACCTCAATGGAGTACTTCTGCACGTGTTGGCCCTCGTTCAGCCATTCCATGGTTACAACGTGGTCGAAGGTCACAGGCTTTTGAAACTCAACCTCGAGCGACGCCGCATGTGACCCGGTAGGAGCCGACCAGAACGTGTCCGCATCGCCATCGAGCGCATTCGAAGTGTTTTCATCGGCGGCCAGATGCCCGAGAGCGAAATTCTTTCCGTATCGCGTCCGGATTGCCTCGCCGAACTCCTTGAGCCGTACAACGTCCGCATCGGGCAGCAGACCGCGATTGTCCGGCGCCAGCCCGAGCATGAGTTGGCCGCCGCGGCCCACGCTCTCGTCATATGTTTTGATCAATTCATCCACTGACTTCAGCGAAGATTCATCGTTTGGATGCCAGAACCAATGCAGCTTGCGCAGCGGCGTGTCCACCTCCACCGGCCTCCAGCGCAAAAAGCCGTGCCGATCGATCACGTTCCAGTTTTCGAAGGGAATTGTACCGTCTTCATTGCCTACCCAGCGCACATCGCCGTACTCAAACAGTCCCGTATCCGCAAACACCAGCGTATTCGGCTGATACGTCCGCAGAGTCTCGACGATCTTCTTGAAATCGTACGTATGCCCGGCGCTCCCCGCCCCGTCGAGCCAGAACTCCGCTAACTCCCCGTATCTGCTCGATAACTCTTCCAGTTCCGAGAGATAGTACTGGTCATAAGCCGCCTGATCCTTGTATCTCGGGTCGTGCCGGTCCCATGGCGAGAGATAGACTCCAAACCTTAGCCCATGCTTGCGCGCGGCATCGGAGGTCATCCGAACCAGGTCGCCCTTGCCCCCCATCCATGGACTGGCAGCCACGCTGTAGGCTGTATGCTCCGTCGGCCAGAGGCAGAATCCGTCATGGTGCTTGGCCACCAGCACCACGTACCGCGCACCTGCGGTTTTGGCTGCCAGCACCCACTGCTCCGGATCGGCCTGCTGCGGATTGAAGACCTTTGGATCGGCCGTGCCGTCACCCCACTCGCGGTTGAGAAAGGTATTCGTGCCGAAGTGGATGATCACGCCAAATTCAAGGTCCTGCCACTCCACCTGCTGCGGTGAGGGCTTTATATCAACGAAATTGGGCGATGGTGTTTGCGCGGAGATTCTCGTGGCAAAAACGAGCAACAACAGAACAGCCGCGGTCGTGAAGCCATCCTTGCGTGGGTTCATGCGGAGATTATAGGTCAGAGCGCCAATTCCAGGAGGAGGGAATTGTAGTCAGGATTGCTGCAAGGAAATGGGCCGCCCAGTCAAACTGGACGGCCCATTCTGCGTTGCATGCTTGTTCGATAGCTAGTCTCCGGCGACCAGTTCGGATTCCTTCTTCTCGACGGGCTTGGCGGGGGCGATGGAGCCTAACGTTACAAGGCCTTCAACCGGCTTTTCGCCGAGGACATGCTCGCGATAGAGCTTGGCCATGCGGACATTTTCCGCATCTGCTTTCAGCTTTTCTTCGCGGGCGCGCATCTTCTCTTCGCGGGAGTTCTTCGCGATGCCCAGCGTGTCAAGCGTGTGGTTGGCCTCGGAGTTTACGTGCTCCATGTTCAACACAAGCTCGTGGCCCACCTGGGTCATGCCTACCTTCTTGCCGCCAGCGAAGATCTCATGGCGGCCGTGCTCCTCATACCACTTGGTCAAGGTGGCCGTCATGTGCATCTTCTCGATAATGTTGCGCCA
>PLZC01000257.1 GCA_003151985.1 Acidobacteriaceae bacterium | reverse complement strand
ATGGCGCGTGGCTTCGTCTATCTGGCTGCGGTGGTGGACTGGTTCAGCCGAAGGGTCCTTGCCTGGCGCCTGTCGATCACCATGGACACCTCCTTCTGTATCGAAGCGCTCGAAGAAGCCCTCTCCAAGAATGAAAAGCCAGAGATCTTCAACACAGACCAAGGCAGTCAGTTCACCAGCGAGGCCTTCACCGGGCGGCTAAAAGAAAACGGTATAGCCATCCAGTCGCTGTCCTCCACGGCGAACAACGAATAAATAGGGTTCATGGGAACCGCCTGCATCGATCAGGCCCCTTCTCATCCAGTCTCGGCCCGCAACAGGGTCGAGCCCTCCAATTGGCATGCTGCTCCTGAGTCGTGATGCCGAAGCCGCGGCAATCACTCCGCCAATGAAGTCCCGCCGGCTAATTGTCATCATTTCGATCTACCTTGATGGGTTTGTGGTCCCTATCATAAGCCCTTGCACCCCTTCAGGAATATGACCCCATGCAGGCGAACTTCAGCGGATTGTCCGGAGGACAGTCGGCCAACCGATAGCAAGCTTGTCCAGCGGGATGGAAACTAGGATGAAGATTGTTACATTGTCCGGTGGGTCTGAAATATGTGCAACCGGCGCCTCTGAACATCACCATTTCCAAATCGCGGCTCGAAGGGAGGCACGGGCGTCAAGTCCGGAAGGAACCCCGCATGGGATCGTCGGCCGCAAGCGAAGGGTCGGACATGAAGAGACCGCTCATGTCGTGTGTGGAGCGCAGCTCGTTTCTGCGTCCGTTTGACCCATCCACCGGGTTGGTAGTTGACCAGGCCACGACAACTTCCGCTGCCGCAGGCCCCGGGTTGTGAATCTCGTAGTCCAGCACTGCGCACGGTAACCCTGAATCGTCCGCATCGAGCGGTTGAAAGGGCGAAAATGCCTCCAGAGCAACCATGACCGGACCCTCGCGATCCTCAAACTCGATGCGGGAAATGGGGAACGAGCCTAGTCCCTGTCTTTCTTCACTGCGGCTCTGCGCGGTCCTGGCCCTGCTCTTCTTTATGTGCATTGAAATAATCGATCTGTTCGCGCAGCAGGCGGGTGGCCTCATCGGCCAGTTCCTCGCCACTTTCAATGGCTTCTTTGCGGGCCAGATCAAAGCCGGGCTCTCCGGCAAGCGCACGAAGAATACGCAGCCACCGCTGGGCGGAGTCGGCTAATGGCTGCAACGGCTTACGAATGTCGGCTTTGCGGTCGGAGTAAACGTCGAGATTCGATCCCAACTCGTCCATGAGCGCCGTGAAATCCTGCAGTTCGTCATCCAGGCGGCTGTTGCGCGCGGCGGATTTGGCGCGGTTGGTGAGTCCCTTGATAACCTCTGCATGCTCGTCGAGGAATTTGGTATAAAGCAAAACTCTTTCAACCGGGTCGACGCCGGCTTCGCGGATCTTCTCGACTTGTGCCTCGGTGAGTGGTTCGCGCTTCACTTTTTGGGCAGAAATTGGAGAGGCCCATAGAAGGCAAATCAAAATCGCGGCACAACAGCCCATCGGACGCATGAATTTGATCCCCCGGCGCTTCTCATTCAATCACATAGGATCATGTAGTGAAAAGTACCCGGAAATCGTATGGGAAGAATTGGATTGGCTAGTGTGGTGTCCGGAAAGTTCATTACTGGAATCGAAGGCCCGAACCGCAGGTCCTTCGACTCCCTGCGCACTACGCTACGCTCACTTCTAATGAACGGGGCGTTAGTTAAGTTGGTGGTTTCTCAGGTCTCAAAATCGAGACCCAGGGCACCCAGCATTTGTGGATGAACTGCGCCAGTTCATTGAGGTTGGCCGGTTCACTTGCGGAAGACTTGCAACATGGCTTCATTCTGCGCCTGGCTCACCTGCGCGAGCGTCTCCTGGACCAAGGGGCGGTCTTCAAAGCTGCTGTTGTGCAGCATCTCGTTGAGACGGTAGGTGGTGTGGCGGAGGAGGATTTCAGCGTTCTTGAGGCGCTTGTTATCGTCTCCCACGGAGAGATGAATCTTGTGCGCCATTTGCTGGATCCGCTTGAGCAGGCCGGAGGCCTTGTCTACGTCGCCGGCGGCGTATTGGCGCAGGCTGAACTCGGTCATCTGGTGAACCAACTCAGCGTAAAGGAAGCATTGTTCGCGCGGGCCCGCTTGGGTGGCCTTCGCTTCCAGGGCATCGATGGTTTGTTGATCGAATGTTTTATCGTCGAGGGAAGAGGCGCAGACCGGAAGTGGGCCTAAGCCGACAAACATAAGCGCTACCATCGGAATCACAGACCGCATGAGGAACCTCCGCTACTGCGGCTTACCCCAAGGCCGTCAACTCTAGAAGCACATCTGAGATCGCATTGGAGAATACTGCGCTCTCGGCGTCTCGAACGTCGCGGCGTCTTGCAAAGGCCAACGCTTAATCTTTGCATCTTCGCACGTCTCAGTTTTTGCTTTCGAGCACTAAGAGACGCTGTCGAGCTTGAATCTCGAGATCTGAAAATTTTCCGGCGGACGATTTCAGAAATTGATGGTAGCACGTCACAGCCGATTTACGCTGGTGCAACATATCATAAGATGTCGCCCAAAGGAAGTAGGTTGATGGGTTTTCCGGCAATAACTTCGACCGCATGGTAAGAGCGTGCAGTGTGATGGAAGGCCGATTGGTGTTTGACGCGGCAAAGGCGAGTCCGCTCCACGCGTCGGCGTTGGCTGGGTCAAGCTCCGTGGCCTGGCTGAATACCGCAAAAGCCTCGTTGTATTTGAGCTGACGAATCAGATTCTGGCCGTGAGCGACGAGAAGGTCGAGGTCGTTGGGGCTGGCTGCCATGAGACCCGTATATAACTTGTCAGAACCCACAGCGTCCCCTGCTTCGGCCAAAACCTCAGCCATCATGCGAGTGATGTTGGCGTCGGCGGGATGCGCGTCATGCAGCTTTTGCAGCGTGGGCAGGGCCTCGGCCTTGTCCTGAGCGACCAGCACAGTGGCCAATTGGGCGGTCAGGGCGGGGTCGCCGGGCGCTTGCTCCAGGGCCGCGCGAATCGTTGTCTCGGCATCGGAATACTGTTTGCGTGCGATCAGAAGGTGAGCCAATCCAGCGTTTGCCGCTACGGATTTCGGGTCCTCGGCGAGAACGCGGCGGTAGGCGTCCTCAGCGGCTTCGGTCTGGCCGGCCTGGTCGGCGAGGCTTGCAGCAAGCAGTGTTTCGTCAGTGGTTTCCGGAGAAAGCTTCAAGGCCTGGATTAAGTCGTTCGAGGCTTGCGCCGGATCGGTTTTTCGGTCGATTTCAGCCAGGGCGCGCCAAGCCCGCGCCTTGGCGACGTGACCGGAATCGCCGGCGTCCATGTTGGCGGCGGTGACCAGTTCGGGGCGTGCGCCGTTCAGATTTCCCTGGCGTGCCAGCAACAGGCCGAGGGAGAGATGGGCTTCAAATGAATCGGGATTCGCCTCAGTGGCCCGGCGATAGAGGCTGGCGGCATCGTCCAGGCGGTTCTGGTAGTCGGCGGCATAACCGGCGTCGAAGAGGGCGCGGGCGTCTTTGGGGTGGTTGATAAGCCAGGGCTCGAGCTTGGCCTGGGCGGCCTTCCAATCAGATTTCTCGATGGCGGCTTCGGCGTCGGCTACTTCTTCGGAGAGAGGCTGAGGCGCGGTGGTGGCATCCGGCGCAGCGACAGGGGCCTGGCGCGCCGGTGTTTGCGCTGGGTCCTGGGCGAACCCAGCGAACGGAATGAATAGTAGGACGAAGAAGACAGGACGGAACAATAGATACCTCAATGATCAGTTTAATGGCGCGCCTTGGAGTTGCACGGGCATGCTAACTAAACCGGCTGCCCAATCCCTTATATAATGAAAAATGGCTGGTTGCGCTCTGAGCCCTTCTGTGACGACAGGGATGCCTTTGGCCGACTTCTTCCCGGTGCTTTCCCATTGAATGACGCCATTATCATCCGCGGCGCGCGGACGCACAACCTTAAGAACATTTCCTGCGAGATCCCCCATGGGAAGTTGACGGTGGTCAGCGGCGTGTCAGGGTCGGGCAAAAGTTCCCTGGCCTTCGACACCATCTATNNTTCTGGAGCGAATTGAAAAGCCGGATGTGGACGAGATCGATGGGTTGGCCCCGGCGATTGCCATCAAGCAAAAGAACACGACGCGCAACCCGCGATCGACAGTTGCCACGGCTACCGAGATTTACGATTACCTTCGCCTGCTGTATGCGCGTTGCGGGACGGTGCATTGCGTCTATTGCGACGGGCTGGTGAAGCGCGACTCGATGGATGAGATTGCGGAGGCGATTGTCGGGAGCGGCGAAAGAACGGGGCTGGAAGAAGGCACCCGCCTTAATGTACTGTTTCCGGTGGCTACTGCAACACCGGTGGCCGAGACGGACGCCAAGGCTGGACAGAAGCCGGTGAAGGCTGTGGGGCGGCCGGCGAAATCCACGGGACGGGCGGCCAAGCCGGTAACCAACGGCGGCGACTCGCCGCACACCGAGACACTGAAGGCGCGGCTGAACGAACTGCGCTCGGGCGGCTTTAACCGGCTTTACCAGCAGGGGAAGATCTTTGAATTCTCTACGCCAGAATCGCTGCTGGACCTTGATTTCACACTACCTGTGTTTGTGCTGTTGGACCGGGTTGTCGTCAGCGCGGAGAATCGCACTCGCATTGTGGACGCGGCGGAGATTGCCTATCGCGAGGGCGGCGAGGTGGTTTTTGAGGAAGTTCCGCGCGACGAGGGGGCCGAGAGGAAGCGGCACAGGTTCTCAGGCGCCTATGAGTGCAAGAGCTGCCACAAGCCGGGCAAGGAGCCGGAGCCAAGGCTGTTCAGCTTCAACAACCCGTTTGGCGCGTGTCCCCGCTGCCAGGGTTTTGGGAATACTGTGGACTTCGACCTGAACCTGGTGATTCCGGACAAGGGGCTCAGCCTGAGCGCAGGGGCCATTGACCCGTGGGAGCGGCCAAAGTATCGAAGTTGGTATACGGATTTGCGCAAACATGCGGCGGAGCTTGGCGTGCAGATGGACGTACCTTGGCGCGAATTGCCCGAAGCGGCGCGAGAAACGGTACTGCGCGGCAAGGGCAGCTTCGAAGGTGTGTACAGCTTTTTTGCGCAGATGGAACGCAAGAAGTACAAGCTGCATGTACGGGTGATGCTGAGCAAGTATCGCGGCTACGCGGAGTGCCCGGATTGCCGGGGGCAGCGGCTGCGAGCCGAGGCACGGTCGGTGCGGATCAACGGCAAGAATATTTGTCAGGCCTCGGCGCTGACGATTGCACAGGCCAGGGAGTTCTTTGACGGGCTGAAGCTCTCGCCGATGCAGGAGGAGATTGCCGGGCCGATTCTTGGCGAGGTGCGCCAGCGGTTAAGCTTTCTGGATGCGGTGGGTCTCGAGTACCTTACGCTGGACCGGTTGGCTTCGACACTCTCCGGCGGAGAGGCGCAGCGAATTCAGCTTGCTACTTCGCTTGGCTCGCGCCTGGTAGGTGCGCTCTATGTACTTGATGAGCCGTCTATCGGGTTGCACACGCGCGACACGGCGCGGCTGATTCACATTCTGGAAGAGCTACGCGACCTGGGCAACACTATTCTGGTTGTCGAGCATGACGCAGACGTTCTGCGCGCAGCCGATCACCTGCTCGATCTGGGCCCTGGGGCGGGTGAGTTTGGTGGCAGATTGTTGGCCGAGGGAGTTCTGGCGGAGATCGAGGCCAATCCAAACTCGCTGACGGGGCGGTATTTGTCGGGGCAGATTTCGATTCCCGTGCCCACGCGCCGCCGCACTCCGGGCCGGGAGATGCTGGTCTTGCGTGGCGCGCGGGCCAATAATCTGCATGGGCTTGACGTCGAGATTCCCATGGGGCTTCTGGTGGCGATCACCGGCGTTTCGGGATCGGGAAAGTCCACGCTGGTACACCAGGTGCTGTACCGGGCTGTGGCGCGGGCGCTTGGACAGAGCGACGGCTCCGACCCGTCTAGTGTATACAAATCGTTGACCGGTGTGGAGCGGCTGAACGACGTGGTGCTGGTGGACCAGACGCCGATTGGACGCACACCGCGCTCAAATCCGATCACGTATATCAAGGGGTTCGACCTGGTCCGCGAGTTGTTTGCCGCGCAGCCTGAGGCCAAAAGGCTTTCGCTCACGCCGGGGCATTTTTCATTCAATGTGCCGGGCGGCCGGTGTAATACATGCGAAGGCGACGGAACAGTCACGGTTGAAATGCAGTTTCTGGCCGACGTGGAATTGCCTTGCGAGGACTGCAACGGAACCCGCTACCAGGCGAAGGTGCTCAACGTTGAGTACAAGGGCAAGAACATCAACGACGTGCTTTCGATGACGGTGAAGGAGGCGCTGCGCTTCTTTGCCGGGCAGACGCGGCTCTTGGAAAAGCTGGCGGTGCTGGACGAGATCGGACTCGGCTACCTCCGGCTGGGGCAATCGGCAACGACTTTGTCCGGCGGCGAGGCGCAGCGCNNTGACGGCGTTTCGCAAGCTGATCGACGGTGGCGGGTCGCTGATTGTAATCGAGCACAATCTGGATGTGATCAAGTGCGCCGATTGGGTCATCGATCTGGGGCCGGAGGGTGGCGAAGGCGGCGGGCGGATTGTGGCCGAGGGCACGCCTGAGGAGATTGCCGGGAATCTGCTTTCGCACACCGGAAGGTGGCTGGCGCGAGTGCTGTAAGGCGGGTTGAGCGGTCGGGGTAAGGCGCGGGGCGTCCTGAATTACAATCATCCTTTGCCTGGAGGACCCATGAATCGTCGCCGGTTTCTTGCCGCTTCACTTGCCACTTCCGCCTTGGCCTTGGGAAAGGACGGTGCGGCCCAAGCGCCGGCAACCGTCGCTCGCGAGTATTACCAGATTCGGCGCTACCAGATGCGCTCAGGTCTGCAAACAAAGTTGACAGAGAGCTATATTGGCGACGCGTTGATTCCGGCGCTGACTCGTCTCGGCATGGGACCGATCGGTGCATTCCAGCAGGACTTTGGGAGTGAGACCCCGGCTTTTTATGTATTGGTACCGGGTACATCGGCGGAGACGTTGGCGCAGGTGAGTTTGCGCCTCGGTGACGATGCGGTGTTTCTTAAGGCAGCGGAGCCGTTCTGGAATGCGCCTGCTGCAGCGCGGGCGTTTGAGCGCGTGGATACATCTTTGCTGCTGGCTTTTTCGGGCTGGCCGAAGTTAGTCCCTCCCCCAGGATCGGCGACCAAAGCCAAACGCATTTTCGTACTGCGGACTTATGAAAGTCCGAGCGATCGCGAGCATGTGATCAAAGTGGAGATGTTCAACAGCGGCGAATTTGAATGCTTCAAGAATGCGGGTTTCCATCCGGTCTTCTTTGGGGACACGCTGATCGGCACGCGCATGCCAAGCCTGACTTACATGTTGAGCCTCGCCAGTCTGGAGGAATTGAACGCGCGGTGGGACGCCTTCCGCAACGATCCTGGGTGGAAGAAACTCTCCACCGACCCGAAGTATAGTTTCGACCCGATTGTGAGTAACATAACCAATTTGATTTTGAGCCCGCTGGCGGCGTCGCAGATTTGATTGTTTGAGGGGAGTTAGAGAGCTTTGAGCAATTCAACCGGGTCAATCGGGTCTGAACGCAGGCCTTCGTCCAATGGGGAGTTATCGGCTCCACTTATACCAAAGGGAAGGCTATTGCCGTTCCTGATGGTGACGCCGCTGTTTTATCTTTGGGCCATTCCCAATAACCTGAACGACATTCTCATTCTCCAGTTCATGAAGTCGTTCGGCCTCGATCGTTCCGGCGCGGCTGACCTGCAGTTCTGGTTCTACGTCGCCTACGCCTTGCTGGCCATCCCGGCCGGGATGCTGATGCGGCGTTTCGGCTACAAGACAGGCATCATGACCGGACTCATCCTGCTCGGAACGGGATGCTGGATGTTCTTTCCGGCGGCTCACCTTGGTCGATTTTCCTTTTTCCTTGTGGCCCAATTCGTGATTGCCAGCGGCTTGTCGTTTCTTGAAACAGGGGCTAACCCGTTTATTGCGGAGCTTGGCGATTCAGGCTCCAGCGAGCGCCGGCTCAACCTCTCCCAGGCTTTCAATCCGCTTGGCGACATCACCGCCGGCCTGCTCGGCACAGTGTTTATCTTCTCCGGCGTCGAGTTGAGCACGGTGCAGGTAGACACAATGAAGAGGGCAGGCACTTACCTTGCCTATCTGCATTCCGAGACCTTGCGCGTGGTCAACCCCTATTTGGTGTTGGGGACTGTGGCGCTGTTCTGGGCTGTGATGATAGGTTTCACCAAGTTTCCCGTGCTGGGCGGAGAGCGTCCTGCGCACGGCGCCGCACCGGCGAATGTGGAGCACGGCCGACTGCTGCGCTGGAGCTTTGCATTTGCTGTCTTTGTCCAGTTCCTCTATGTCGGGGCGCAGATTGGAACCTGGAGCTATTTCATTCCCTACGTCAAGTTCTCAACCGGCCTGGGCGAGAAACCCGCGGGATACATGCTTACCGGGACGCTGGCCGCATTTGCTGTCGGCCGCTTCAGTTCCGCCTGGTTGATGAAACACTTCCATGCGCGGTCGATGCTGACTCTCTACGCTGTTGTCAACGTGGCGCTCTGCATGGCTGCCGTGACGACGCCGGGATGGTTCGGGATGTGTTGCCTGTTAGCGACCAGCATATTCATGTCTATCATGTTTCCGACCATCTTCGCGCTGGCGATCAAAGGAATGGGCGACAAGACCAAAACTGCGGGATCGATCCTGATCATGTCGCTGCTTGGTGGCGCAGTGATTACGAAATTGATGGGGATTCTATCGATTCATCGCGGCGGTCTGCAGGCCGCTTACGTAGTTCCGCTGGTTTGCTACATCGGAGTTGCCCTGTACGGATGGTTGGGCACAACGCATCCGGACGGCCAGCCGGCGCACTAAGCTGTACGGTTCAGTTTCGCGTTTACTCGGCAACCACCGGGTTGGTGAGGGAGCCTAGCCCTTCGACTGTGATGGTGACGGTCTCACCGGGTTTGAGCCAGCGCTTGGGGTTACGGCCAAGACCGACACCGTAGGGCGTTCCTGTGGAAACAATATCGCCGGACAGCAGGGGCGTGATCGAGGAGAGGTATTCGATCAGCTCGGGAATTTTGAAGATCAGCTCACGGGTGTTCGAACTTTGGTGGACCACGCCGTCGATGGTGAGTTCGATACCGAGCGAGTGTGGGTCGGCTATCTCATCCGCAGTGACGATGGCAGGTCCGATGGGGCAGAAGGTGGGGAAACTCTTGCCCATTGACCACTGCGAAGTGGCCAGTTGCACATCGCGGGCGCTGACGTCGTTGACGATGGTGTAACCGTAGACATGGTCGCGCCATGCGGAGGCGGGGATGCGGTAGCCTCCTTTGCCGATGACGAAAGCAAATTCGGCTTCATAGTCAGGCTGGGTGGAGTTTTTGGGCAGCACGATGGATTCGCCGGGACCGATGATGGCGGTTTGCAGCTTGAAGAAGACGACAGGTGTGGTGGGAATTGCCATTCCGGATTCGATGGCGTGATCGCGATAGTTGAGGCCGATGGCGAATATCCGCGGCGGGTTTGAGATCGGGGCGTGCAGCTTCACCTTTTCGAGTGGAAGCTTGTTTGCGGCAATGATTCCCTGACTGCCGCGGGCAATTACATCCAGGGTGCTCTTAAAACCACTTGGTCTGAGATCGAGGACCAGCTTGCTTTCATCCAGCAGAACGCCAGGACGGACGCGGTTGTCCGGGCCGGAAAAAGAAACGATCTTCATAATTGCCCTCCTGGGCGTGATCAAAGAGCTACGAAGGCCTCAGGCGGCGGTCAAGCCGCCGTCGATGGTGAAAAGGGAGCCCGTAATGAAAGCGGCTTCGTCGGAGGCCAGGTAGCGCACCATGGAAGCGACCTCCTCCGGCCGGCCCATGCGGCCCATTGGCTGGCGCGCGCGGAGCTCGGCGCGGACTTCTTCCTTGTTGTGCTTGTGGAACTTTTCCAGGTAGGCCTCGACGAAGGGGGTCTGGATGGTGCCGGGACAGACGGCGTTGACGCGCAGGGTTTTGGGGTAGTCGACGGCTAGCTGGCGGGTCATGGCCAGCACGGCGCCCTTGCTGGTGCAGTAGGCAAAACGCTGCTTGATGCCCACCTGCCCGGAGACGGAGCCGATATTCACGATGGCGCCCACGCTGCCGGAATTGGCGTCGGCTGCCGCGAGCAAGAGGGGCAGAAAAGCGCGGGTAACCAGGTAGACCGCACGAACGTTGACATTGAGCAGGCGGTCGAAGTCTTCCGGCTCGGTGGCTTCAATTGAGCCCACATGGCCAATGCCGGCATTGTTTACGAGGATGTCAAGTCGGTTGAGCCGGGCGACTGCGGCCGCGATGGAACTTGGGCTGGTCACGTCCATGGGGATTGCCTGGGCGGACCCTATGGAGCCGGCGAGGGCTTCGGCAGCAGGCAGGTTGATGTCGGCAATCCAGACAAAGGCGCCGGCACGGACCAGTTCCTTTACGGTGGCTTCGCCGATGCCGCTGGAGCCGCCGGTCACCAGGGCGTGGCGGCCATCGAGACTAAAAGGTTGAGTCGAGGCGGCTTTATCAGGAGTAGTCATACTAGTCGTGTTCCTCCGATTTTAAGACGGGGCACCGGTAATGGGACGGCGGGCCCAGTCGCGTTTGAGGAGCAGGGGCAGTATACACGGCTGCCATGAACGATACTGGAGAACGAAGAGGGGACAGGCATGACGCTGCTCAACGAAGACAGGCTTTTTCCGGCGGAAGTGGGAACTCGGGCGATTGCCAGGCGGCTTTATGCGGGAATTCGGGCTCTGCCGATCATCAGCCCGCATGGGCACACCCAGGCGGAGGGGTTTGCGCGAAACCAGCCATTTCCAGACCCCGTGGCGTTGTTTGTGCAGCCGGATCACTACGTCTTCAGGATGTTGTACAGCCAGGGAATCACACTGGAGGCACTGGAGATCGGCAACAAGCGGATTGCCAACCCGCGCAAAGTGTGGAAGATTTTTGCCGGCCACTACCACCTGTTTCGTGGGACGCCCACGCGGCTCTGGCTGGATTTCGCTTTTCAGGAGCTATTTGGGTTTACTGAGCGGCTGTCGGCGGCGACGGCGGATCACTACTACGATGTGATCGAGGCGAAGCTGGTCACGGCGGAGTTTTTGCCACGCGCACTCTATGAACGGTTCGGGATTGAAGTGCTGGCTACGACGGACTCGCCACTGGATTCCCTGGCACACCACGCCGCGATTCGGGATTCGGGATGGAAGGGGAGAATTGTGCCCACGTTCCGGCCTGACGGTGTGGTCGATCCTGCGTTCGATGGGTTTGCCGGCGGCGTTCGCGCTCTTGGTGAAATGACCAGGGAGGATACGACAACGTGGGGTGGGTATTTGAAGGCGCTGGCTGCGCGCAGGCAATTCTTCAAGACATTGGGCGCGACAGCCACCGATCACGGGCATCCGACGGCGCAGACTGCCGACTTGAGCGAGGCTGAGGCTGGGAGGTTGTTCGCGAAAGTGACGGCGGGGAAGGCTGACAAAGAACTGCAAGAGCTTTTCCGAGCGCAGATGCTGACCGAGATGGCGCGCATGAGCCTGGAGGATGGGCTGGTGATGCAGATTCACCCGGGGTCGGTGCGCAACCACAATGCACAAGTCTTTGCCCGCTATGGGCGGGACATGGGCGCGGACATTCCGCGTCCCACGGGCTATGTCGAGGCCCTTCGGCCCCTGCTGAATCGGTTTGGAAACGAGCCGGGGCTGACGCTCATTTTGTTCACGCTGGACGAGACCGTTTATAGCAGGGAACTGGCGCCGCTGGCGGGGCACTATCCGTGCCTGCGACTGGGGCCGCCGTGGTGGTTCAACGACAGTCCAGAGGGGATGAGGCGCTTCCGAGAACAGGCGACCGAGACGGCTGGGTTTTATAACACTGTGGGGTTCAACGACGACACGCGGGCATTCCTGTCGATTCCGGCGCGGCACGATGTGGCGCGGCGCATGGATGCTGGGTTTCTGGCGCGGCTGGTGGCGGAGCATCGCATCGATGAATACGAGGCAGTGGAGTTGGCGCAGGAATTGACGGTGGGGCTGGTGAAGAGGGCGTACAAATTATGAGGCTAGTAGCAGATGTTAAGGTTTTTGGGATGGGTTTTGACGGAAGAATGCGCGCTGAGTGAGAGCGCGGAGCTTCGCGGGTTCAGATAAATAGGGGGCAAGCTGATGGGCAAAGGTCTTTTCGATCTAAATGGAAGAGTCGCAGTTGTAACCGGCGGGACAACGGGGTTGGGTCATGCAATTGCGTTGGGTTTGGCTGAGGCCGGTGCCGATGTGGTGCCGAGTTCGCGACGGTTGGAACAGGTGGAGAAGGCCGTCGCGGAGATTGAGGCTCTCGGGCGGCGCTCGTTGGGCATGACCAGCGACGTTCTGGATCGTTCCTCGCTGCAGGCGCTACACGATGCGGTGTTGAAGGAGTTCGGCAAGGTGGACATCCTTGTGAACGCGGCGGGCATGAATCAAAAAGCGCCGACGCTCGAGGTGGCCGAAGCTGACTGGTCGCGCATCATCGAGACCAACCTTACCGGCACCATGCGTGCGTGCCAGATTTTTGGCTCGACTATGGTGCGCGCGGGTTATGGGCGCATTGTCAACATCGCATCGCTCACAACTTTTGTGGGCTTCTACCGGGTGGCGGCGTACGCGGCAAGCAAGGCCGGAGTCGGCGCATTCACCAAGGTGCTGGCCGTTGAACTGGCCAAGACAGGGGTGAATGTGAACGCGATTGCTCCGGGCGTTTTTCCGACCGAACTGACGGCACCGCTGATCCTGGGAACGCCGCGCGGGGAGGAGTTAATTCTGCGCACGCCGATGGGCCGTTTCGGCAAGGCGAATGAGATTGCCGGGGCTGCGATCTTCCTTTCCTCGGAGGCGGCTTCCTTTGTTACTGGAGAAATTGTGGCAGTCGATGGGGGGTTCCTGGCGAGCGGGGTAAACCAATAGCATTTCGAGGTAAGAGGCTCGAGAGCATTCCCGCAGGGGCTAAAGCCCATTGATTTTATTGGCTTTATCGGCACGACTGAAGTCGTGCCCTAAAAAGAAACAAGACTGCAAGTTCAACAAAACAAAGAAAGCTCGTAGAACACCCGTTTCATCCCCCGCGGGTCGGCGAAGCCAGTGGACGATTGCTACAAAGCGCCATGGAAGGGGTTTTTCCGCGGTCTTAAAGCCCCGGCTGATTCTAAGCCATTTATGTACGGGCTTAAGCCTGTACCCTTCACGGAATCGAGTTCCGCAGCCTGTCCAGCCAAGGAGTGATTGCCGCCTTTGAAAATCACCAACGCATTTGTGAACATCACCTCGCCGGGCCGGAACTTTGTCACACTGAAGATCGAGACCGATGAAGGAATCTTTGGGCTGGGCGACGGCACGCTGAACGGCCGCGAACTGGCGGTGGCGAGTTATCTCACTGAACATGTTCTTCCTTGTATTATTGGCCGCGATCCCTTCCAGTCAGAAGATATCTGGCAGTATCTTTATCGAGGCGCATACTGGCGGCGCGGGCCGGTGACGATGGCAGCGATTGGCGCGGTGGATGTGGCTCTGTGGGACATCAAGGGCAAAGCGCTGAACACGCCGGTCTACAACCTGCTCGGCGGCAAGAGCCGCGACGGTTTGCTGGCCTATGCCCACTGCACCGGCAAGGACATCGATCACACACTTGAAGACGTGGCCCTGCACAAGGAGATGGGCTTCAAGGCGGTGAGGGTACAGAGCGGGATTCCCGGTCTCTCGACAACGTACGGAATAGCGAAGGGCACAGGGCGCTATGAGCCGGCGGAACGCGGGCTGCCTTCGGAACATCAATGGTCCACAGAGATGTATCTGCGTCATGTGCCGCAGTTATTCGCGCGAGTGAGGGAAACATTCGGCGAGGAGTTACACCTGCTTCACGATTGTCATCACCGGTTGACGCCAATCGAAGCAGGGCGGCTGGGCAAGGAACTGGAGCCGTTTCACCTTTTCTGGATGGAAGACCCGACACCGGCTGAGTTACAAGAAGGCTTCAAGATCATTCGCCAGCATACGACAACGCCGATTGCAGTGGGCGAGGTGTTCAATACGATCTGGGATGCGCATGACCTGATTCGCAACCAATTTATAGATTACATACGAATGACACCGGTGCATTCCGGTGGTTTGACGCACTTGAAGAAAGTGGCCGACTTTGCCGAGTTATACCATGTGCGCACCGGATGTCATGGAGCGACGGATATGTCGCCGGTAACCATAGCGGCGGCCCTGCATTTTGATACCGCGGTGCATAACTTCGGAATCCAGGAGTTAATGCCGCATACAGACGAGACCAATGCGGTTTTCCCGCACCAATACAGATTCAAAGATGGGATGATGTTTCCGGGGGATGCGCCAGGGCTGGGCGTCGACTTGGATGAGGCACTGGCGGCGAAATATCCGTACCTGCGGGCCTATCTTCCGATAAACCGCAAACTCGACGGTACACTTACAGACTGGTAACTGCATGAACGAAGTAACTGAAAGAACGGAGTTATTGGCGGAACCGCCCGCTCTGCCTGGGCGTTGGACCATCTGCGCGATGCTTTTCGTCGCGACTTCAATCAATTACATGGACCGCCAGGTACTCTCCATCCTCATGCCAGTTCTGCAAGGCAACACGCTTCACCTGCAACCTTTCTTTCATGGTTGGCCGACAGTGGAGCGGTCAATCGGCCTGAACGAGATTCAATACGGCAATATTGTTTGGTGTTTCCAGATCGCCTACGCGCTGGGCGTGATTTTTGCCGGACGGCTTGTGGACCGGGTGGGTTGCCGGCGCGGATATCCGATTGTCACAGGCATTTGGAGTCTGGCCGCTATGGGTCACGCGCTGGTCAACTCGGTTTTTGGGTTTGGCGTTGCGCGGTTTTTTTTGGGGCTCGGCGAGAGCGGCAATTTTCCGGCGGCGATCAAGGCGACGACCGAGTGGTTTCCGCCCAGGGAACGGTCGCTGGCCACGGGCATTTTTAACTCAGGGGCCAGCGTGGGGGCTATTCTTGCGCCGTTCGTCGTACCGTGGGTTGCTCTGCACTTCGGCTGGCGCGCCGCGTTTCTGGTCACCGGTGTATTCAGTGCCAGTTGGATCGTGTGGTGGTCGGTAAAATACCGGAAACCGCGCGAGGCCATGGACTGGACTCGCGGTGAGGTCATTGTGCCTTCTGCTGGGCCGCAGCTCGCGTGGTGGCGCCTGCTGGGCTATCGACAGACCTGGGGTTTTGTGCTGGGCAAGTTTCTCACTGACCCGGTCTGGTGGTTTTATCTCTTCTGGCTCCCGGGTTACTTCAGCACGCGGTTCAAGCTGGACCTTTCGCACATAGGACTGCCGTTGATCGCGGTCTACGTTCTCTCCACGGTGGGCAGTGTTTGCGGCGGCTGGCTGCCGCGCGGATATGTGCATCTGGGCTTGTCTCTGAAACGCGCGCGGCTTGCCGCAATGCTGACTTGCGCATGCCTGGTGGTTCCCATCGCACTGGCCGGCAGACTGCAATCGGTGTGGGTTACGGTGGCTCTGCTGGGCCTCGCGACAAGCGGGCATCAGGGCTGGTCGGCTAACATCTTTACCACGGTTTCCGATATGTTTCCTGCTGAGTATGTAGGTACGGTGGTTAGCTTTGGACAAGTTGGCGGAGCACTGGGTGGTGCTATCTTCGCATTGGTGGCTGGGCACATTCTGCAACTTACGCACAGTTATGTGCCGCTGTTTCTCTATTCGGGCTTTGCCTATCTCCTAGCGCTGATTATTTTACGAACACTTGCGCCGGGACTGAAGCGAGCGCTGCCTAACACCTTAGGCGAGCAATGAAGGATTTGAATCGCAAGGCGCTGATTGCAATTGTGCGGACGTTTGTCATTCTGGCCGCGGTGGTTTTCTTATCGGCGTGGACGCTTGATTACTGGCAGGGATGGGCGTGCCTGGCGGCGTTCTTTGTGCCGGCGACTGCGATCACAGTTTATGTGGCAAGGTACGATCCGGCGCTGCTTGAGCGTCGCCTGAAAGCGGGCCCCGGTGCGGAAAAGGAAAAGGGGCAAAAGATCGTTCAGGTTATTACCTCCGTGGCTTTTCTGGCAGATTTCGTCATCCCGGTGCTCGATCATCGCTTCGGGTGGTCTTCAGTGCCGGGTTATGCCTGCATAGCTGGAGACGCGCTCATGGTGCTGGGGTTTGTAATCACCCTTGAGGTCTTCAAGACGAACACTTATACGTCAGGCATTATTGAAGTCATGGCAGAGCAGAAGGTCATTTCGACCGGGCCTTATGCGGTTGTGCGTCATCCCATGTACGCGGGGGCTTTGATCATGCTGTTTGGCATCCCGCTGGCGCTTGGCTCTTTATGGGGCCTGCTCGTGAATGTTCCCTTGACGGGAGCAATCGTTTGGAGGTTGCTGGATGAAGAGAGGTTTCTCGCGGGGAAGCTGGCCGGTTATAGGGAATATTGCCAGAATGTGAAGTTCAGGTTGGCGCCATTTGTCTGGTAAGTGGAAGGAACTTAGTAAGTGGAGGGGATTGATATGACGAAGCCACAGAAGTTGCGGATGGGAATGGTAGGCGGCGGCCCGGGAGCATTCATTGGCCCGGTGCATCGCATGGGCGCGGAGTTGGACGGGAAGATTGAGTTGGTAGCCGGGGCGTTTTCGCAGACCGCGGAGAAGTCGCGGATTGCCGGGGAGTCGTATGGAATCGATCCCGGCCGGGCGTATGCGACTTACCAGGAAATGCTGTCAGCAGAACGAAAGCGTCCAGATCCGATTGACTTTGTAGCGATCGTTACGCCGAACAGTACTCACCTGCCGATTGCCCTGGCTGCACTCGAAGCGGGCTTTCCCGTTGTGAGCGACAAACCTGCCACGACCACTTATGCTGAGGCGCTGACCCTTGAGGCCGCGGTAACCAGGACGGGCCTTCCTTATGCACTGACACACGCTTACGCGGGCTATCCCATGGTGCGCGAGGCGCGCGCTATTTGCGCCAGTGGGAAACTGGGAACGATTCGCAAGATCGCTGTCGAGTATTTCCAGGGCTGGCTAGCGCAGTTGCTGGAGTCCACCGGACACAAGCAGGCTGCGAGCCGCGCCGACCCGGCAATCAACGGACCAGGCGGCTGCGTGGGTGATATCGGCGTGCATGCATTTCACATTCTCGAATATGTTAGCGGCCTGCGCGTGACGAGTTTGAATGGGACTCTGCGCACGGTTGTGCCGGGGCGGATTCTGGACGACGATTGCAGTGCGTTTCTGCGCCTGGACAACGGCGCTACCGGCGTGCTGATGGCGACGCAGGTGGCGGCGGGCGAACTGAACGAGGTGCGTTTGCGTGTTTACGGCGAGAAGGGATCCATTGACTGGCGGCAGCAGGATCCGAATCGCCTCCGCGTGAAATGGGCGGATGGGCCGGAAGAGATTCGCCATGCAGGGACCGGTTACCTGAGCGAGAGTACGCGCGCGATATCACGGTTGCCCGCGGGCCATCCTGAGGGCTATATCGAGGGCTTCGGCGTGCTTTACCGGGAGTTTGCCAACGGGTTGATCGCTTGGCGGCGCGAGAGGGTAAACGCTCTTCCGCCGACGCTGCCCGGAATCACCGCCGCAGTACGCGGGATGCGGTTTATCGAGCGCGTGATTGAAAGCAGCCGGGTGGAGGGCTGGGTGGAGTTTTAAATCGAGTGCGGGCTTGAATGGAGTGGCGCGATGTAGGGGAGTAGGCGGGTCGAGGTTTGTGCTAACCCACCCTTGCGTAGAAAAAACGCAAGGATGGGGCCCGTTCCTGGTGGTTGGATTGAGTGAAAAACGGTGAAGAACTGCCGTTAGATCGATATTCCGGCGGAGCGGTAGATCTCGGTGATGTAGCGCATGTCGCGCAGCCCTTCTTCGCCTGCGGACTTGGGTTCCAGCCCATTTTGAACGCAGTGGGAGAAGTGCTCACCTTCGGCTACAAAATGGGAGGGGTCGCGGGCGGGGTTCAGCTCGTCGAGCTTTGTGCCCTTATACTCGGCGCGGAGATGGAGACCCTCGTAGACAAATGCGTTGTCTACCTGGAGCCAGCCCTTTGACCCATACACCCGGAAGTAGCCGGGCATGTTGGCGCCGTAGGTGGTGCTGCAACTGGCGACGATGCCGGAAGGGAAGCGCATGGCCCAGGAGCAGTTCTCTTCGACCTCGTTGAAGCGACCGTCGTGATCGATGACCGAGGTATTGGCGGTGATGTGGTCCGGTTCCTCCCCGGTCAGGTAGCGGCAGGCGTTCAGCGAGTAGATGCCGACGTCGAAGACCGGGCCGCCACCCGCGAGCTTCTTGTTGTAGCGCCACTCGCCGGGGGCGATGTTGAAGCCGAAGGAGCTTTCGATGGCCTGCACCTGGCCGAGCGCGCCCTCCCGGATAAGGCGAACGGCTTTAAGGTTGGTGGGCTCGTAGTGGCAGCGGTAAGCAATCATCAACTTGACGTTGGCTGCCTTGCAGGCCGCGATCATTGATTCCGCTTCGGCCACGTTGGTGGACATGGGTTTTTCGCAGAGGACGTGCTTGCCGGCCTTGGCGGCGCGAATGGTGTACTCGGCGTGCATCGAGTTGGGCAGCGCCACGTAGACGGCGTCGATGGCCGGGTTATGCGCGATGTCGTCGAAGTTGTCGTAGTTATAGATAGAGCTTTGGGGAACGCCGTACTTGGCGGCGGTGCTCTCGGCTTTGTCGCGGTGCCCGCTGACAAGGCCGGTGAGACGGCAATTTGTGGTGCTGAGCGTGGCCGGCATAAAGTGGCCGGCAATGCGGCCGATGCCGATGACGGCGAAGCCGATCCGTTTTTCAGGAGCCTGTGCATCCAGAGTGGGGACGAATTGCGCCGCCAGGCCAAGGGCGCCTAGTTTGGCGAAGTCTCTGCGAGTCAGAGTCATTTTGATCGATTCTCGCTTTCTGGGGGTTCTATGGTGCGACGTGGGGAAGTGAACGCGGGCGGTGGGTTACGCACGCAGGGACCATTTAACTATAGAACGGTTTGGCGGGAGGGGCGCAAGGAGCTTGCTGAAGTGAAATTGAGAGCCGCTGAGGGTCGTATCGCCCCTACGGGGCGATGGACTCCATATCGACCCTTACCCATGGTTGCGCTACGCTTCACCGTGGGCTATTTTCGTTTGCTCCCTTCCGGGAGCACGGCGAGCTATTTTCCTCAGAGACAGTGGTCAGCTTGCCGGGGCGTTGTATCAGCGGCGCTTGACGGCCTACTATCTGGTTCATGGAAAGACTGATTCTGGACGGCCAAGCCCTGACTCTGGCCGAAATCGAGGCTGTTTCGTTGGCTGGCTGCGAGGTGGCTGTTGCTCCTGCCGCATTGAGACGGGTGGTAGAAAGCCGAGGGCTAATTGAAGGAATTCTTGCCGCGGGCGAGACGGTCTACGGCGTAAACACAGGCTTTGGCAAGCTTTCGGACGTGCGCATTCCGCCGGACAGGCTGGCGCAATTGCAATTGAACCTGGTGCGCAGCCACGCGGGAGGGGTGGGCCAGCCGCTGTCGGAAGCGGAGTCGCGGGCCATGGTGCTGCTGCGCGCCAATGTTTTGGCCAAGGGATTCAGCGGTTGCCGTCCGGCGCTGGTTGAGGGCCTGGTGGCACTGCTGAATGCCGGGGTCCACCCTGTGATTCCAGAAAAAGGCTCGGTAGGAGCGAGCGGAGATCTGGCACCGCTGGCTCACCTCGCGCTGGTCATCATTGGCGAGGGGGAAGCGATCTACAAGGGCGAGCGGATGGCGGGAGGAGAGGCGCTGCGCCGGGCCGGACTGGAACCGATTGCGCTGGCTGCCAAAGAGGGTTTGGCGCTGTTGAATGGGACGCAAGCCATGACTGCGGTGGGCGGACTGGCCACGGCGCGGGCTCGCCGGGTGGCCAAACTGGCCGACGTGGCGGGGGCGATGTCGCTGGAAGCGCTGATGGGGACCCCGGCCGCATTCGACGAACGAATTCACAAGGCGCGACCACACCGCGGCCAGATTGCCACCGCGGCACACCTGATCGAATTGCTTGCGGGCTCGGAGATTCGAGAAGCGCACCGCGAGCGCGACTCACGCGTGCAGGATGCATATTGCCTGCGCTGCATGCCGCAAGTGCATGGGGCTGCGCGCGACGTGCTGGATCATGTGGCCGGTGTGCTGGAGATTGAGGCCGGCTCGGCAACGGATAATCCGCTGGTGTTTCCAGGGAGCCCTGCGGGCACTTTGACCGGCGGAGCGGTTGTCTCGGGGGGGAATTTTCATGGGGCGCCGTTGGCCTATGCTTTCGATTACGCGGCAATTGCGCTCACCGACCTGGCCGGTATTACGGAGCGCCGGATCGACCGGCTGCTGAATCCCGATATCAATGAGGGGTTGCCTGCATTCTTGTCTCCCGATCCAGGGCTATCGTCGGGGTTCATGATCGCGCAGATTGTGGCCGCGGCACTGATCAATGAGTGCCAGGTGCTTTCTCACCCGGCATCGACGGGGAATATTCCCACCGATGGAGGAAAGGAAGATCACGTTTCGATGGGGATGACGGGAGCGTTGAAACTGCGGCAGATTGTGGACAATGCCGAGCGGATTACGGCCATTGAGTTGATGTGCGCGGCCCAGGCGCTGGAGTTCCGCAGACCGCTGAAGTCCAGCCCGGAGATTGAATCCGCCCATGCGAAGGTGCGTTCGGTGGTTCGGCGGCTGGGGGAGGATCGGGTTCTGTCAACAGATATAGATGCACTGGCTGGGGCGGTAAGGGCGGGGGCGTTTGATGCTTGGGTTGCTTAGCGGGCGGGGTGGGGTTAGGCCGGGCACATCTGTGCCTTAAGGTGCGGCGGGAACGGAATTCCCTGCGTCCTTGAGCAATCATTCAGCGGCATGTTGTCAAAAGAGTATCGGGTGAAGGGTAGCGGAATGTTATCGATTTAGACAATCCCAACCGGATGCGGATTCCGCCGCGAGGGTGAGGTTTCATCGCCTAAGTTATTTTGATATAATCATATACGTCGATTATGGCGCTCACCTTTACGCGCGAAAATTGTGCAAAAAGTGAGCTATTTTGCTATTGATTTTTGAAGAAAATATCCTTAAAATAAGAGTCTAGAGTTACCCCTCAGGACCGACAGTCCCCCAGATCGTGTCCGAGGCTGTACATGCACGTCACCTCTTTTTTAAGGACACAAATTCAATGGCAAAGCGTCGTGGAAATCCAAATTGGGGCAAGCCGGAGCCTATCGGCCCGGTAGTGCCTACTGTGACCTCCTTCGAGCAAATCGTCAAGGAGTTCAAGCTCAGCCCGGATCAGTACATCCGGTCCACTCGCCTGCGGGAGTGGGCTCGCCGGAACAAGAATTCCAAGTACATCCCCGAGGCACTTCTCGAGGCTTGGGGTTTTGAGATCGAGTCGACGTTGTAAGCCTGTTTCGTCCTGGGAGTTTCAAAGAGAGCGCCGCCTTCGGGCGGCGCTTTTGCTGTTTATAGCTGCCATAGGCGAGAATGGGAGAGTCGTCATGCCTCAAAATGCCCGCACTCTCGAGCCACCCTTCATCGACGTCCCCGGCGCCCTGGCCGAAATCCGTGCGGGACGCATGGTAGTTGTGGTCGATGACGAAGACCGGGAGAACGAAGGCGATCTGACCTTGGCCGCTGAGCACGTGACTCCCGAGGCTATCAACTTCATGGCTCGCTACGGACGCGGGCTGATTTGCCTCACTCTGACCGAGGAGCGCGCCGACTATTTGCGGCTGTTCCCGATGACGCAGCAGAACTCCTCGCGCTTTGGTACGGCTTTTACTGAAACAATTGAGGCGCGTGAGGGAGTGACCACCGGCATTTCAGCGGCGGACAGGGCGCACACAATCAGCACGGCAATCGCCGCCGGTGCAACTTATACCGATCTGGCGCGCCCGGGCCATGTTTTTCCGCTGCGGGCTCGCAAGGGTGGCGTCCTGGTGCGGGCGGGGCAAACCGAGGCTTCTGTTGACCTGGCGCGACTGGCTGGTCTCAATCCCTCCGGAGTGATTTGCGAGATCATGCGGGACGACGGGGAGATGGCGCGCATTCCCGACCTAATACCTTTCTGCCGGGAGCACGGGCTGCACATTCTTACCGTGGCGGAGTTGATTCGTTACCGATTGCGCAACGAGCGCTACATTGTGCGCGCGGGAGAGTCCCGGATCCAGACGCGCTACGGTGAGTTCCGCATGATCGCCTACGAGAGCGAAGTAAACGGCGGCGAGAGTCATATTGCGCTGGTGCGCGGCGATCTTTGTCAGGATTGTCCGGCGTTCCAGGGCGGTTCCGCTATTGACGGCACGATGGACGAAAAGGTGCGCGCCGTGCGGACTCCGTGCAGCCATGCGGTGCTGGTCCGTGTGCATACGCGATGTACGGCGGGAGATGTGTTTGCGGCGGATTGCAGATGCCGCGAGACGCTGGACCGCTCCATGCGCATGATTGCCGAGGAGGGTTGCGGAGCGGTGCTTTATCTGCATAATACCTCGCGTGGATTTGAGATTGACCACAGTATTCCGGCGGATGCGTTCGCTCCTGGCGGGGCGGCGGCTCGGGTCGGGGAGCAAGATGCAGCGGAGGCCCACTTGATTCTCCACCAGGAGTTGCGCGCGCGTGAAGGCACGCAAGCCCGGACCGGGCGAATTCTCCGCGCCATAGGCCTGGGCGGTCAGATTCTGTCGGACCTGGGCATTCAGCGCATCCGGTTGTTGTCGAATACGCCAATGCACATTCCGGCCCTGGAGGGATTTGGGCTGGAGATCGTGGAGCAGGTGGCGATTCCGATAGAAGAGTGCAGCCGGGTGGGGTGAGGCTGAAGCGTAGGCCTGAGCATAATAGATCGCACACTCGCGCAACGTTTGTGCTACCAATAACTCTTGTTTGTACCTTATCTTCACCAAGAGTCATGAGCCCCGAATTGCCAGAGATGGGAAGTGATGATTCATGTCTTCCTCGCCCAGAGCAGAGGATCGGCGCCAACTGTTCGAACTGAGTTGGAATTTTGCACAGGACAGCAAATTTGCGTTCGATGCCGAGACCGGCATATTGCTGGACGCAAATCCCGCCGCGGAAAAGTTGATGGGCCATTCCCGCAAGGAACTTCTCGGCATGCATGTGACCATGCTGCACCCTGAGGTTGAGCGCGAGCGGGTCAAGGTCGAATTCCGGCAAACCGCGCACGAACATACGGAGCACTCCGACTATCACATTCAACGCAAGGACGGGCGGTGCGTCCCCGTTCTCATCACCTCCTCGAAATCTGCACAGGTTGGCAATCGGTCCGTGCTGATTGCGGCGATTCGCGACATCTCCGACCAAGTCGAGAGGGAATTCCGTCTTTCAACGCTGAATTGGGCGCTTTCAGCGTATGCTTCCGCCGCTTTGGCTCTCGGGCAGGTCAGTTCTCCCGAAGACCTTCACCAGGCCATCTGCGAGGCCATCACCCGGCAGTCTGCCTATGTGCTTGCATGGGTTGCAATTGCGGAAGACGGCCCGGATAAGCGAATTCAAGTAGCTGCCGCGGCAGGCAGCGCCGTGGGTTATCTGGATGGCCTTAAGTTGAGCTGGTCGAAGAATGAACCAGGGGGAATGGGTCCAACCGGAATTTGCATTCGAACCAACCAGTTACAGATTATTGAGGACACCGAGACCGCGCTTGTCTTTCGACCCTGGCGTGAGCGCCTGCGCCAATTCGGCATACGCTCAATCGTCTCCATTCCTTATTCGATCGAGGGCAGCCAGAGCGGAGCATTGGAAGTGTGCGCGGCGTACCCCAATGCGTTTGAACCAGTCGCTTTCGAGGTGTTCCATAATCTGGTCAAGGAGCTTCGCCACGGCATCCGTACGCTTGATCAGGGGCGCGTTCTCCAGGAGGAGCGGCGGCGGGGCGAGGCAGTTCAGACACAATTGAACCAGGCGTTGTCGGCAATGGTGGCGCCTATTGTTACCGCGATGGAAATGCGCGACCCCTACACGGCGGGACACCAAGGGAGAGTTGCGGAGATTGCCTACGCGATTGGCAAGGAAATGGGCTGGCCTGAAAGTCGCTTGCAAGATCTGCGGGCGGCTGCGCTGGTTCACGATATCGGGAAGATTTCCATACCTTCCGAGATACTGACGAAGCCGACCAAGCTAAGCTCGGCGGAGAGGGAGATGATCAAAGCGCATGTCGAAGCAGGCTACACCATTCTGAAGGGCATTCCGTTTGCCTGGCCTATTGCCGAAATCGTGCGCCAGCATCACGAAAAGATCGATGGATCAGGTTATCCACGGGGACTGCAGGCTGACCAGATTCTGGCCGAGGCCAAAGTGTTGACTGTGGCCGATATAGTGGAAGCAATGGCAGCGCATCGACCTTATCGGCCGGGGATGGGACTGAAGCTGGTGCTGGAACAAATTGAACGAGAGGCCGGCAGCCTGCTGGATGCAGAGATTGTTCGAGTCTGCGTGACTCTCTTTCGCGAGAAGGGCCTCCTTGTTGCGGGGTTGAATTCGGTTTGATTCGCATCTCATGGGCTACACCTTACGCTGCTCCACGCTTTCAATGGACAAGTCAGCTAACTGGCGACTGCCGAAGCTGCGGAACTGCTTCACTTGCTTCAGGTCGAAGACAGGCGCCGCGCCTTGAGGCACGCGCAGGCGGAAGAAGTCCGCGCCTACAACATCCTTAAGCCAGAACGCAGGACGAGCGTCGGAGGTGCGGGTGGAGATTTCGACGTTAGTCATCTCAAGATTGCGCACATGGCGCGCAAAGAAACCCGTGGCTGGGAGCGTGCCGAACATATGCGGGTCAGGATAGGCGGCCTCGCGCTCCTCGGGCTCAAGGACAGCCATCTCGGCGGGACCGCCGCCAGTCTGCTCAAGAAATACATCGCTGATCTTGATGTCTTCGATAGGGTGGCCCGGAACTCCGTTGATGATCGAGGGCAACTGCGAAGCGCCTGAGCTTGTGATGTTGCTGATGATCACGCGCCTCATGACGCCTGGTTTGGCATCGCGCGGACCCCTCATGCGTGTGCCAAGACGAAGAAACAGGGGAGCGCTGCGGATATCGCGCATGGTGATGCCGGTTAAGGTGATGTCCTCGACTATCGCACCGTCTTCGCTCTCCAACGCAAAGCCCTGGCAGCTTTCAAATACGCAATTTGAGATGGTGACATTGAGGAAGCCGCCGTTGGATTCGGTGCCCAGCTTGATGCGCCCTGTGGGGATCTGGCGGTCTTTGGCCGCGCGTTTCCAGGTGCCGTCCAGAACCGAGCCAATCACGAAATCCCCGGTGACGTAGCAGTTGGTGATGGTCAGGTTCTCCGTAGGCCGCGCATAGCCGAGGGCGAACGAACTCTTGGGACAGATGGCATCGTCATACGGCGAGTTGACCGTGCAGTTGGATACGCGGACATTGCGGCAGCAGTCAATGTCCATTCCATCGCGGTTGGTGTCGATGAGCAGGTTGTCGATGGTCAGGTTGTCGACGCCGGTGGCCAGGATTCCAAACCAGCCGCCTTCCAAGATTTTGAAATCGCGGAGCAGGACGTTGCGGCAGTTCTTGAGCGCAATGGATTTGTTGCCCACCCCGGGTTTCGTGTCGTCGGGCTTGGTGAGTTCCTTGTCCCAGCCGCGGCTAAGGCCCTTGCCCCAGATCATTCCCGGACCGGTGATGGAGACGTTGTCAAGGCCCTCGCCCCAGAGCAGCGAGTTATGCCAGTGGTTGTGCCCGTAGTCCTGGTAGGGCTCCCACTCGCCTTGCGGTTCGGCTGCGTCGTAGCCGCCTGTCGCTGTGCCGTCGAGAGGCGTAGGGCCGGCGAGGATAACGGCCCCGTGGTCAAGGTAAAGGCCCACCTTGCTCTTCAATCGAATGGAGTAGCTGAGATAGACCCCGGCTGAGAGGTAAACCGTGCCGCCTCCAGCCGCGGCGGCTGCGTCAATTGCCCGGTTGATAGCAGGCGAGTCAGTGGCCGCGCCGTCTCCCCTGGCGCCAAATTGACGGACATTTAACCATCCTGCGCCAAGGCCCACACCCAAGCTCAGAGGGGCCTCGGCGGTGAAGGGCATTGGGTCGAGCCCAGCGGCCGCGACAGGGACCACAGCAGCGGCTACTCCGGCCCCTGCCATCTTCAACAATTCTCTGCGTCGCATGATTTCCTTCCAAGGTTCCATTCCGCCTACCCAGATTGGGCGTCGTTCGCCCTGGGTTCAGCGTGCTTGGGCCATTGTGCCACAGGGAGTTGCAGGCAGGCGCAGATTCTTCCCGCGGACGAAGGGTAAGGACGATGTGAGATGATCAAGCGGGCCTTTGAAATGCGGCTCCAAGTCTGCGGAGGTCCCTGTTACAAATTACCGATGCGAATTTGATCCGGCACAAATGTGGTCAGAATTGCTCACTCGGTGTCACGGGAGATTCGTAGCATCAGAGAACATGTTCGGCGCGGCGTCCTGTAGTCGGTGAAATTACTGGAAGTCGCCGAGCAATCGATCGAGAACAAAGGCGCTCACTCAGGCCGCCATATTCGCACGAGGAAAGGTAGGATCCGTTGAGCGTTCACTTGGTCAATCCGAGCGACAATTCCTTTGGCACAGCCGTTATCACGCCCAGATGGCTCTTTGTTCTTGCCGCGGCCACACCCCAAATCGCGGGCGAACCAATTCTTGTGGATGAGTCATTGGACCCCATCGTTCCGGAATCGATTCAGCCGGGGGATATTGTGGGCATCAGTGTTCACACCGGAAATGCGCTGCGAGGATATGAGGTTGGCAGGATGGCGCGGAGCCGGGGGGCATGGGTGGTGTACGGGGGGATTCACGCCACTTTGTTTCCCGAGGAAGCCCAGGAGCGTGGGGCGGCGCATGCGATCGTTACCGGCGACGGCGACGTGGCATGGGGAAAAGTAGTTGTCGATTGCATTGCGGGCAATCCTGCAAAGATATATGAAGGCGGACGACTTGACGGCGGCGAGTTTCTGCCTGCGCGATGGGATCTTATCGATCCGGCGAAGTATATGTGGGCTTCGGTGCAGACCATCCGCGGATGTCCCAAGCATTGCTCTTTTTGCAGTGTTTGGCGGACGGACGGACAAAAGCCCCGGCAGCGGAATCATCGGCGAGTTATCGATGAGATCGTCGAGTTGCGCCGCATTGGATTCAAGTTCGTAGCTCTCGCTGACGATAACTTCTACCCGGTGACGCAGACCGATCTGCGGCAGGCCAGGGAGCAGAAAAATGTGGCCAAACTCGAAGAGTTAACGGCCATCCGCACGGAGCGCTTCCAGTTAATGGCTGAGTTGGCAAAGCTGCCGAAGGACATGGTTTTCTTTACCCAGATCACGATGGAAGCCGGGGAAGACGGGGAGTTCCTTGATGCGATGCGGAACGCCAACATCAAGGGGGCCTTGGTGGGTGTTGAGGCTGTAACTCCGGAAGGACTGAAGGCGGTCTTCAAAGACTGGAACTGCTCAGGCGATGCCCTCGTAAGGCAGTTACAAACCTTCAAGGAGCACGGAGTTCATGTGCTGGGCTCGTTTATCTTCGGGCTGCCCACGGATAAGCCGGCGACCTTCGATGCGACGGTGGAGATGGCTCTGAAGGCGGGCGTCACGTTTGCCCAGTTTGTGATGATGACGCCGTTTCCCGGTACCGTGGATTTCACGCGGTGGGAAAAGGAACAGGCAAAAGATCCGACCATGGTGGGTGATGTGCCGATTACCCGGTACTGGCTGATTCCGAGCGAGACTCGTCCCAAGATGTTTACGCCGCATCCCTCGATGAGTTCGGATGAGATTCGCGA
>PLZC01000420.1 GCA_003151985.1 Acidobacteriaceae bacterium | reverse complement strand
TGGGCGAGGGGGCAAAACGGACGCGTGGGGGCTTGGCTGGGGCGAGATTTTCTTCAGGCATCTGGGAATATTGTTTCTTTTTGATCCTAGCAGTCGGGGCTGCGGCAGGTTCCGCTTTGCGGCACTGGCGGGCGGTTGACCAACTTGACCAATGAGAGAGAACAAGCGCACAGTCAGAGCAGTTGCAAGGGCGACGGAGGGATTATGGCAAGCACACAGGTGAACTTGTATGAAGCCAAAACCCAGCTTTCCAGCCTGGTGGAGCGGGCCGCGAAGGGCGAAGAAATCGTGATTGCCAAGGGAGGAAAGCCAATGGCAAGGCTGATTTCGATCCAGGAGGAGCCGAAGAAGCCGCGGAAGCCTGGGCAGAATCTGTTGGGCATTACCTATATCGCCGACGATTTTGACGCTTCGCTGCCGGAAGACGTACTCAAGGATTTCGGACTCTAGCGCAGGCCGACGCAGATAGAATCATTTACCGATGCCGGCAGTGGGTTGAATGTGAAAAAGATGCTTCACTCAGGGGCTAAAGCCCACCTTATTTTGGGGCCATTTACGGCACGACTGAAGTCGTGCCCTTTCAAAAAATAAACTACCATCTGTGTGGCGGACTAGGCGCGATGAAACTGCTGCTTGATACGCATGCGTTCCTCTGGTGGGACGCGAACGATGGCTGCTTGCCGGCCGCCCTTCATTCTGCAATTGCCTCCCCGCGCAACCAGGTTTTTGTCAGCGCGGCGTCGGTTTGGGAGATTGCCATCAAGAGAGCTTCGGGCAAGCTCAACTTTGCGCAATCCGTTGAAAAGTCGATCGCGGCTCACGATTTCCTGCCGTTGCCGATTACGGTCGAGCAGGCGGAGTTGGCCGGGTCGCTTCCGCAATTGCATCGCGACCCGTTCGACAGGCTGTTGGTGGCGCAAGCACAACTGGAGGGTCTTGTGCTTGTGACCGTGGACGAGCGAATCCTGCGCTACCAGGTTCCGCATCTATGACGGATTGAAGGCCAGCCCTTACTGCGCTGCAATATGGTTTGACCCCGGCTTCAGGGACCAGGATTTGCCGTTGAAGACGAAGCTGCCGGTGAGTTTGGCGGGCAGCGTGATGGATGCGTCTAGACCGGCGCCGGCGCGGTGATACTCGACCTTGATGTCGCCCTCGGGATGCGGATACGTGGCGGTGAGCGAGGGCAGCGTTCCCAGGTGAGGCGCAATGCGGACCGTGACAAAGCCGGGGCTGGCTGGCTCAATGCCGGCCACCAGCGTAAGCAGGTCGTAGATGGGGTGCGACGTCCAGGCGTGGGAGTCGGAACGGGTGTTGCCGGGGACCTCCGGCCAGGTGCTGAAGTGCAGGGGGAGCAGCTTACGCCAGGGGTCGAGCGAGCGGAGGTAGTCGTCGGCCATTCCGGCGTGTTCGAGGGCGCGGGCCAGGTAAAAGCGGAAGTAGTAGGAGGCGCTGAGGACGCCGTCGGGGGCGGTTCCGGGTTCGATGGCCAACATGCTGCGCAAGACTTCCTGCTGGCGGGATTTGGGAACGACGTCATAGAGAATGGCGAGAATGTTCGCCTGCTGGTTGAAGTTTTTGAGGCCGGGATTGTCGGCGATCAGGCCGCGTGATGCGCTCCAGCACTTGTTGTAGAGGCCGGTGCGGATGTGGGCGGCGCGGGTGAGGTAGGCGGCGGCAAGCAGCGGGTCGCCGAAGGCCTTTTCGAGGTCGGCGGCTTCTCCCAAGGCGCCAAGGTATTCGAGAGTGGTCGAGCATGATTCATGGTTGGCGTCGTAGGTGGGAATCTGACCCGAGGAGACCCAGTCGACGAAACTCCACTCGGGAAGCTCGCGAAGCAGGCCATCGGGTTGCTCATAACGGGCGAACCAGCTGAGGACGGCGCGGGTTCCCGGCAGCGACGCGCGGGCCGGCTCAGGGTCGGGCCGGTAGAGCCAATAGTCATGCACCATGCCGATCCATAGGAGGGAAAAGGGCGGAATTGTCTGCGCCAGGGAACTGGGATAGCGGCTGCGGGTGATGCCGTCGGGGGAGCGAGACTGGTCGAAGGCAGCGATAGCCTGGCGCGCCAACCGGTCGTCTGCCGCGACAGTGTAGGAAATGAGCGCCTGGACGCGGGTGTCGCCGGCGTATTGGAGCTGCTCGTAGTAGGGAGTGTCCATGTAGGTTTCGTGGGCATCGAGCCTTGCGGTGCGCCAACTGATTTCCCAGATCTTGGCGAGGTCCGGGTCGGTGGACTGAAAGGTGGCTCTCTGTTCAAAGGGGTATGCGGTGAACGAAGCCGTGAGGGCCTCCAGTTGCAGCGGGTCGGCGGCGGTTTCGATGTCGAGGTCTAGATAGCGCCAGGTGCGCCACCACAATGGACTGAACGAGCGGTGAGCGCCTCCATCGGGGAGAAAACTGTCTGTGAGGCCTCGGGCAATGCGGTCGCCAACTTCGTCGCGGTCGCCTTTGTGGCCGTCCTTGTCGTAAAGAGCTTCGGAGTAGGTGAGGCGGATCTTCGCGCCCTTGCCGCCGGAGACGGTGAGTTGCGGGTAGGCGGTGGTGAGCGCGCTTCGGTCGAGCAACACATGAGCGTGGCTGGCGGCGGGCACGGTTACCGGGGCGGCAGGGAAAGCTTTCAGGCCGGCGATTTCGGTGCGCACAGTGACGCCGGCTGGGGTCGGCAAGTACTCCATGGGGGGCAGCATGTCGGGAACCAGGTCCCATGCATTGTCGCCCTGGACTCCGGCGGAGTGGGCCTTGTTTTGGCCCTGAAAGATGCTGTCGCGGAGTGGGTCGCCGACCGGGACCCAGGCGCTGGGCGAGGATGGATTTTGCCAGTCCCAGTCGTAGCGCGCGGCGTCGATTTCCTCGCCGGGGCCGGAGGCAAAGTACTCTCGCAGGGTTACGGAGGAGCGGTCCAGGACCTTCTGGCCTGGTTCGACTTCCACCTGCCATCCACCGGGCGTGCTGATGCTGCTGTCTCCGGCTGCTTCGCTTTCGAGCAGAAACGCGGTGCGGTCCGACATTTGCGCGATGGGCGCGAAGACGCCGAAGTTCCAGACAGTAGCGGCGATGAGATTTTGGCCGACATGCAAAAGCGGCGCCAGGTCAAACCGCTCGTAGCGCCAATGGGTCAAGTCGCCGCGTGCCGGTCCATCTCCCACCCGTTGCCCATTCACAAACAAGATGAAGCGGTTATCCGCGCTCACACGGACCGGATAGTTGGCGGGAACGGCGGCGAGCGTCAGACTGCGGCGAAAATGTAGGACGATCGGCTCGCGCAGCGGGGCGGTGGGATGGGTCACCCATGCGGCTTTCCATTCCCTTTGCGGCGGGTCGGGCTGGTTTTGGGTTTGGGCGGATAGGACGAGAGATGTCAGTAAGAGGACGAACAAAATCAGTGTTTGGCGCATGCGATCAGGCCTTCCAGTTTTCCAGTTCCCAAGCTTAACGGATCGGGAAAACCAATGGAGAAATTTCTTCTCGGCATCCAAACCGGGGGGGCTTTGTAAGACATGGGGACAGAACATAATTCCTTGGGCTTAAGGCGTGCTTCAAAAGGGAAGATCCAAAAAACGTCCCTCAGGGGCTGAACAGGCTGCGGAAAAAGGCCTGTTCCAAGAAGAAAATCCCGAAAGACGTCCCTCAGGGGCTAAAGCCCGGTTGATTCTATTGATCTTGTCGGCACGACTGAAGTCGTGGCCCTTTCAAAGCGAACAAGTTTCGTGCCTGACTTGAGTTTTTCCGCAGCCTGTGAAGCCCGGCCCATTCTTAAGAGACTTATGTACGGGCTGAAGCCCGTACCCTTCACGGTTCGAGTTTTCCCGCAGCCTATAAAGCCCATTGATTTTATTGGCTTTATTGGCGCGACTGAAGTCGTGCCCTAAAAAGAAACAGAAATGCAAGTAACCCCGCAAGGCCCGGGCCTAAAGGCCGCCCCAAGTAAGGCGGCATTCAGGGGCCTGAAGGCCCCTGCTCCCTCCGCCCAAAAACGCTGCAAGTTAAATAAAACAAAGACAAATCTCAGAACGTTCGTTTCATTCCTTGCGGGTCGGCGAAGCCAGTGGACGACTGTTACAAAGCGCCATGGAGGGCGTTTTTCCGCAGCCTGTAAAGCCCGGTTGATTCTGAGCCACTTGTGTACAGGCTGAAGCCCGTATCTTTCAGTCCGAGCCGGTTTTTTCGCAGCTTGGAGGTGCGCCGACTAAAGAAGTGCACATGTATTTTTCTGTGGTATGCATTTGATTTCGCAGGGTTGTAACCTTCTGTTCATCTTGGCCCGGTAGCCTACTCTAGGTGATAGCCCACGTGCCTGAGATTCACACCCAAGTCCAACTTCCACCCGGATCGGGCTCTCCAGCCGAGCGGCGCCCTCCAATGGTTGCGCAGGCGGAAGATTCGGCGATTCGCAAATACCTGCTTGCGCGCGGCAATTCAGCCGTTGCGGACCGCGGATTTCATTGGCTCATGGTTCTTTCCGCGCTCAGTATCTTTGGCATCGTTGTCCTGATCGCATCTGAAATGCTGGTCCGTTCCCAACTGGCCTGGAGCAAGTTCGGCTTCAACTTCTTCTTCAAGGCCTTTATCGACCCCTATTCGAAACTGCCCATGTACTGGGATCCGGTGAACGGGCATTTCAGCGCATTGCCGTTCCTTTACGGCACGCTGGTCTCTTCGTTTCTGGCGTTGTTGCTCGCGGTCCCGCTGGCCATTGGGGTTGCCGTTTTTCTGACCGAAATGTGCCCTGGGGCCCTGCGCGCTCCGCTGGCCTTTATCACCGAGTTGCTGGCGGCCATTCCGAGCGTCATTTATGGGCTATGGGCCGTTTTTATCCTGGTGCCGCTGCTGCGCGAACGCCTGAATCCATTCTTCATCAAGACGCTGGGTTGGACGGGATTCTTCGGCGACGACAACCCCACCGGCCTGGGCTTTGTGGCGGCTGGGATCATTTTGGCCATCATGATTTTGCCCATCATCTCGTCTCTAACGCGCGAGGTGATGACCGCGGTGCCCATCTCGCAACGGGAGGCAGTGCTGGCGCTTGGCGCTACTCGTTGGGAGATGATCCGGATGGGCGTGCTGCGCAATGCGCGCATCGGAATTGTGGGCGCCATCATTCTGGGCCTTGGGCGCGCGCTGGGCGAGACGATGGCCGTGACCATGGTCATCGGTAACAGCCCGGAGATTCACCGCTCGCTGCTGGCAAATGGAAGCTCAATGGCGTCGGTGATTGCCAACGAGTTTGCCGAGGCTTCGGGCGATCTGCATTTGAGCGCACTGATGGAGATCGGGTTGGCGCTGTTTGCGGTGACGATTGTGGTGAACGCATTCGCACGGCTGCTGGTTTGGGCCGTTACGCGGGGAGCGCCGCGGCAAGTGCATTGATGGGACAGTGGGCAGTGGACAGTGGGCAGTGGGCAGTGGACAGTGAACAGTGGACAGTGAACCGAAGCGGGGAGAGCTAAAGGGTGCAAAGCGAACATAGGCTGCGGAGTCGAATTCGAGCGCTGAGCGATGGGGCGGCCACCGGACTCGCCGTGCTTTCTACCTTGCTTGTGGTGGCGCCGCTGGTTGCTATCTTTGTCTATCTCATTTACCGGGGAGCGAGTTCGATCAGTTTGGCCTTTTTCACAGACGTTCCCAAGCCGGTGGGTGAGCCGGGCGGGGGCATGGCCAACGCCATCCTCGGGTCGGCGATTTTGCTTGGCGTGGGCAGCCTGATCGGGGTTCCCATCGGCATCAGCGGCGGGATTTTTCTGGCAGAGTTTGGCCGCGGAACCAAACTTGCCAACGCGATTCGCTTCACCGCCGACGTACTCAACGGCGTTCCCTCCATCGTGATGGGCATCGCTGTCTACTCTCTGATCGTTGTTCCGCAAGGGCACTTCTCGGCCTTCTCCGGCGGAGTGGCCCTGGGCATCATGATGATTCCGACCGTATGCCGGACGACGGAAGAGATGTTATTGATGGTGCCGAATGCGGTGCGCGAAGCGGCGTTGGCACTGGGCGTGCCTAACTGGCGCTCGGTGCTGGCCATTACAGTTAAGACCGCCTCACCCGGCATCATCACCGGTTGCATGCTGGCCTTTGCGCGCGTCGCGGGCGAGACAGCGCCGCTGATCTTTACCGCTTTTGGCAACGTAGGCTGGAGCGCACGGCTCGACGAGCCGATCTCCGCTCTGCCACTGCAAATTTATGTGTATGCGCTGTCGCCTTACGACGAATGGCATCGGCTGGCGTGGGCGGGCTCTCTGGTGTTGATTGTTCTAATTGTGCTTGCGGTTTCACTGGTGCGCTACGTGACCAGCCGCGGCGTTTTGAAAGGGGCAAGCTAAGTGGGCGTCGGCATCGAGGTAACCAACCTGAATGCGTGGTACGGCACGAATCACACGCTGCAGGACATTAACCTGCCCATACCGGCCAACCATGCTACGGCCCTCATCGGTCCCTCAGGCTGCGGCAAAAGCACGTTTGTCCGCTGCCTGAACCGCATGCACGAAACCAACCCCATCGCGCGCGTAACGGGTACGGTGCTTATCGGCGGTCTGGACATCTACCAGGATGCAAAGCCGGTAGAGATTCGGCGGCGCGTGGGCATGGTTTTCCAGCGGCCCAATCCTTTTCCGACCATGTCGATCTACGACAACGTGGCAGCGGGGCTGAAGCTGAACGGCTATAGCAACCGCCGCGCGCTGGACGAAATTGTGGAGCGGTCGCTGAAGAACTCGGCGCTGTGGGACGAGGTCAAGGACGATCTGAAGAAGAAATCCGGGGCCAGCCTTTCCGGCGGGCAGCAGCAGCGACTATGCATTGCGCGCGCACTCGCGGTGGACCCCGAGGTATTGCTGATGGATGAGCCGGCTTCGGCGCTGGACCCGGTTTCGACGGCGAAAATCGAGGATCTTATATTTCAGTTGAAGTCGCAGTACACTATTGTGATTGTTACGCACAACATGCAGCAGGCAGCCCGGGTGGCGGAGAAGACCGGCTTCTTCCTGAACGGGCGAATGGTGGAGTTCGACTCCACGCACAAGATCTTTACCAATCCCAGCGACAAAAGGACTGAGGATTACATCACGGGCAGGTTCGGATGACGCGCATACGGTTTCAACAAAGCCTCGAAGATCTCAAGGAGCAACTGCTGGTGATGGCCGGGCTGGCGGAGCAGGCGATCCAGCGCGCCATTGAGGCATACCGCACGCGCGACCTGTCCATTTGCGATTTAGTGAGCCGCAGCGAGATCGCCATCAATCGCCTGGAGCGGGATATCGACCAGGCCGCGCTTGACCTGCTGGCCATGGAGCAGCCGATGGCCATCGACCTGCGCTTCATTCTGAGCGTGATCAAGATCAATGCGGACTTGGAGCGGGTGGGCGACTCAGCCAAGGCGATCAGCGACCGGGTGCGCAGCATGGATCAGATGGCGGTGGTCGATCTGCCGGTCGATATTCCGAAGATGGCATCGCTGGCGGCCGACATGGTGCGCAAATGCCTGCAGTCGTTTATAGAGAAGGACGCGGCGATGGCTCGTTCGGTGCTGGCCATGGACGACGCGGTGGACCTGATGAACAAGGCGGCCTACAAGGCGCTGACCAAGGTGATGGCGGAGCAAAGCCACATCGCCCCGCAGGCGTTGAACGCGCTGATGATCAGCCGCGCATTGGAGCGGGTTGCCGATCACGCCACCAACATTGCGGAAGATGTGATTTTCTGGGTGCAAGGGACGGATGTGCGGCATCACAAGAGCGTAACCGGCGGGCGGGACCCGCATGCGCTGGCGTGAGGGCAGATCAAAGCAATTGGCCGGGGCAGGCATCTGGGAACGCCCGAAAAGCAAACGCAGGTCCTTCGACTCCCTTCGCTGCGCTTCGGTCGCTCAGGATGACAGGCTTTTTTGTGGGATAGCTCTGGATCCTTATATCTCCCACCAATCGAAGAGCAACATGCGCGGGTAGTAGAGGCCGGCGCAGATCGGCGCGCCGTCGCCGTGGAAATTGCGCAGGATTGTGGCGTAGGCTTCGATCTGCGGAGCGAAAAGCGGGCGGAGTTGGGAGAGCGTTGTGGCGGGGTCTTTGCCGTCGGCGTAGGCGGTCTTGTAGTCGATAATCCACCAACAATCTCGGCCTTCAGAAACTGGGGTCGGGCCGGCGCGGAAGACGCGGTCCACGCGAACCGTGCGCAGGGCGGCGTCCACGATGCCGGCCCAACTGGTTTCGCTGGCGGCTCCGGCGTGGGGTGAAAGAATCCACTGACCGACTGGATCGCGTGAGACGTTGAGCGCATAACGGAGCGCTTCGGCGGCGATGCGAGCCGCTTGTGCCGGGTCCAGGCCGGTCGAACGGATTTCGGCGGTGATCCGCGGCTCGAAATGGGCGAGGGCTTCGCGGGCAGCTTGCCAGTCGATTGTCATTCGCAGGCGGGCAAGCTCTTCAAGGAATGCGTGAACGGCGGAGCCCAGCAGGCGGGAGAGAAGGCCGCCTTCGTGGCGGGAATAGAGGGATGTGGGGATTGGTCCAGATGAAGGGTCGTGGTTTCCCACCCTTTCCGCGAAAAGCCGCGGAAAGGATGGGGCACCCGGCTGCGGAAAGGATGGGGCACCCGGGTTAGTCGGGGCACCCGGCGCGGGCTGGTAATCCGGCGGCAGGCGGCGTAGCAGTGTGGGTTTCACCGCCGATGGCATGACTGCGAGATTGTCCTTGCCGGAGGCGGCGATGGATTCGATCGTCGATTCTTCGGCGGAGGCTCTCCACACTTCAAACTTCGCCCGCACTTCGGTCTCCAGGGCCGGCCACGCCGTTGCGAGAAGAGTGCTCTTGGGCTCGGCAAGGCTGAACTCTCCACTGTTTTCCGCCTTGTATGCCGGCCGGGCGAAGAAGTGGAGCTCTTCGCGGGCGCGCGTGGCGGCCACGTAAAGGATGCGCCGGTCCTCCTGTAATTCACGTTCACGGCAAATGCGATCGACCCAAAACTTGGCCTTGCCGCGATTGGCGCCCTTGGATTGCAGCGGAGCGATCAAGAACTCTGTAATCTCTCCGGAGTCATCCGGTCTTGCCAACCCGCGCTCGAGCCAGGACAACATTTTGCGTCCATCGCGACCGCAAGTGGCCTGCAGGTCGGGCACGATGACCACCTCGAACTCGAGCCCTTTGGCCTTGTGGATGGTCATCAGTTGCACGCCGACGGTGCTGCCGGACTCGGGATCGGGGAGCGCGGTGAGCTTGTCGAGAGCTGCATCGAGGGTTGGGCCCAGCAGGTCCTGCTCGCCGCCGGGCAAACGGTCAAGACAACTCCAAAGCAGGTCGAGATTGGCGAGGGCCGTGGCGTCCACGCAGCCGGGGCCGCCCAAGCGCAGCCACACATCCTGGAGCCAGGTTCCCAGCGATGCGGTGGGTTGGGCAGCGCGCAAAGCAGGCACTGAGTCGACGACTTTCAGAACGCGACCGGCGGCTTGGCGGCCTTCATCGCTGAGCAGGGCCATGCGCTCGGGCAGCAACTCCGGCACTGGACTGGAGAGCAACTCGGCGTCGCCGTTGGCTGTGAGTTTGTGCAGGTCGTCGAGGGTTAGGCCGCACCAAGGGGCGCGCAAAACTCCGAGCCAGGCCACGCGGTCCTGGGGATTGAGCAAGGCACGGGCAAGTGCAAGGGCATCCAGCACCTCGGGGCGACCGGAGAGCTTTTCCAGATCGACTGCGCGGAAGGGAATTCCGGCCTCGCGCAAGGCCTCGGCTATGGGCGCGAGGGATTTCCTGGCGCGGCCGAGGATGGCGATGCGGTACTTGCTGCCACGGGCTTTGGCCCGCTGCATCGCTCCAATGTGACTGCGGACCAGTTCGACGATTTCTTCTATTTGGGTAGCCTGGGGGTCCTGCGCTTGGTCGGGTTCAGGCTGGATGGCTTGTTTTTGACGGGATTGCGGCACGAACTTGAGGTGAAGCTTGAAGCGCGGACCGGTTATCGGATCTTCTTCCCGCGCCGGCTCGGCGGGGGTGAAGGTAACGCCGCTGCCATCGTTTGCGGCAAAAACCTCAACAAAAATCTCATTAAGCCGATCAACCAGTTTGGGCGTGGTGCGGAAGTTGGCCCGGAGCGGCACAAAGTCGAAAACCAGCGGCTCGGCGTCGGCAACTTCCAGACCAATCGTACGTACGCGGGGGAAGAGCTCAGCGTCCGCGTCGCGGAAGAAGTAAATGGACTGCATGGGGTCGCCGACCGCGAAGCAAGTGCGGCCGGTACGCTCAGGCCACGCAGCCACGAGGCCAGCCAACAGGCGGTGCTGGCGGCGGCTGGTGTCCTGGAATTCGTCCACCAATATGTGTCGAATGCCGTCGGAGATGGTCATGGCGGCGTCGGTGGGGAGACCGTCCTCGCCGGACAAAACTCGCTGTGCAATCTGTGCCACCTCGATAAAGTCGGCCGTGCCTGCGTCGGCAAAAGCCACCTGCAATTCGCCCGCGGCGTGGCGAAGCAGGGTGAAGCAGGCGCGCACAATCTCCCATTCATCCTCGTCGTAGTGGAGCGGCGGCAGGTCGCGCACGCCGGCCAGGGCAGCTTCAAAACCCGGTATGCCTCTAAGGCGCTGAATGAGGAATAGGAGTTGACCCTTGCGTTCGCTCAACCCGAGGCGCTTGTTCACCAACTTACGGAAGGTCCCGCCGCCAATCAGCACCAACTCGGCAAGACACATGTAAGCATCGCGCCCTTCTTCAATCGATTCGGGAGTTAGAAACGGAGCACAGGGAAAGTCGGCCAACTCGGCCAATGCGCGGAGCCGCTCGTTGCCTTGCGAGCACCCGAACCGCGCCAACTCCAAGGCTTCGTCACGGGCCAGCGGGAACTGCATGAGGAGTTGATCGAGCGCCGTGGCAGCTTTCCGAACGGCGTTGGCGAACGGCCGCTCGAGCCTCTGGCGCAGCGCTTCCAAGTCCATGTCAGTTGCGTCAGGCTGCCGCCGCAGGACAAAGTCGTGCATCCAGCGGTCGCGCTGGCCCAGCATCTCGACGAGCAGGTCTTCCATCTCCTGCCAGTTGTTGTCGCGCCAGAGGAGCAGCGCCTCAATGCTCGCGCTCAGAGTCGAACCGGTTTCGTCAATTTTTCGCAGGGTGCTTCGGGCCGCGCGGCGATAAAGCTCCTGCGGCTGTTCCGCGATATCGAGGCCGCCGCCAAGTCCGGAGAGGAGAGGTTGGCGCAGGGCCAGTTCGCGGCAGAAAGCATCGATGGTGGTGATCCTGAGTTGCGCGGGCAGGTCGAGAATTCGCCAATCGAGGAGGCGGGAGTGCTCGAGCGCACGTCGGGCCAAGGGGCCCGGCTGTTCCTTCCTCAGCTCATCGAGTATGCGGTTGCGCATCTCGGCGGCGGCGGCGTTGGTAAAGGTGATGGCTACTACCTGGCCCGGCTCGTCCACTTCGCCAAGCAGCCGCAGAAATCGCTCGGCAAGCAAAGTCGTCTTCCCGGAGCCGGCCGGAGCCTGCACCAGGATCGAGCGGCCGGGGTCGAGCGCGCGCTCGCGTTCGGCCTGGTCGGGAGGCGCGGATTTGATCTGGCTAGTCATCAGCCGCCTCCTCGGATCTCCGGCTGCCGTCGCAGTCAGAGTCGTCTCCGGCTCCCGGAGAATTGTTTTCACCCTCGTGGATGCGACAAATTGTCTGCAAGCCACAACGCTTGCATGTATCCGGCGGGTCGCGTGGTTCGACCTCGGCACGTCCGGCAAGAAAGTCTCTGGCCAATTGCTCGATGCAATCTCTCCAGTCAATAAGTTGTTCCGCGGTGAGCGCGCTTTTCACCAGGGCGTTGTTGCCACTCAAGCCTTCGAAGAGCGTTGCCTCTGCATCGCCCACGCGTCCCGCGAACGTGTAGTTTCCGGGGCGTACCTTGGCAAACACCAGGCCACCCAACTCGTCTTCTTCGCCGAGACCAAATCCGGCATAGAGCGGCAACTGCACGTCGTCGGGGCGGGGCAGGTCCCAAGCTTTGGGCCACACGTCGCCGGATTTGTAGTCGATCACCAATAAGGACCCGTCGTTGAGCCTGTCTACGCGATCGAGACGGAGTTTCAGGATGAGCCCCGCAACGTTGACTTCGGTGTCGACCTCCGTGTTGGCCACGGCGAATGGGCGGCGGGTCACCTCGTAGTCCAGCCACTCGCTTACCAGGCGCGTGAGGCGGAGCCCTTCCAGCTCCAGGTAGCGCCGCGGCATCCGTTGGCGCAGACCGGCAGAAACCTCATCGCCCAAAACGCTGCTTACATGGCCTGTGACAAACGCCCGTCGGTCGGCGAGGGCCTGCAATTCTTCGTAGGTGCGAATGCCAAGCGGCGGCCCGGCCCACACAGAGTGCAGAACGGCATGCAGCATTTGTCCGCGCTGCGAGGGCGTGAGACTGGCCTGGGCCGGCTGCCAGCTTTGTGCGGCCAGGTGCGCCGTGGCAAACGCCTTGAATGGGCACTGCGACTGGAAGGTAAGAACATTCGCGCCTCCAGCCGCCTTGCCGGGCGGGAAGGGAATCCGGGTTGCATCCTGGAAAGCCACCGTAAGTGGGGGTTGGCCCGAGGGCGCAATCAGCTCTGGCGGCAATGGCTGCGGGGGCCCGGCCAGTTGCAAAATCAGGGGCGAAGGCCGCGCCTCCACTCCTTCATGTTGACGGGCATAGCTGAAGTGGACCTCCGGCGCCGCGGCCAGCAGCCGACTCGTAATGGCCCGGCCCAGTTCCCAGTCGAGTTGCGGCGTGGCGTGCGGCATGCCTGCCTCGCGTTGCACCTCGGGCGGCAGCAACGGATGCAAGACGCCGCCCGCGGGCCAGGCGTCTTCGTTCGCGTCCAGGAACCAGACTGCATCTGCCGTGAGCCCCGCGGACTCGGCAGGGCCGGCGATTTGCACCGGCGCGCCAGTGGATTCAGGAGCGACAAGTGTCTCGTCGAGAATGCGGCGCAGGACGGAAAGGAACTCCTGCCAGTCCATGCGACGGCCATCGAAGCCCAGCGAGCCGGCGGTTTCCAGGGCCTGTTGCCAGCGGTTGAAGGCCTGGTATTCGACGCTTGCCAGAGGCCGATAGCCGGGCCAGCCGAGCGTCTCAAGCAACTGCGGAACCAGTTCGGCCCAGTTGATCGGGCTTTGCGTACGTTGGTAAAAATCTCTCAGCCGGTGCTGAGCCTCAAGCATCCTTCCTACCCATGAGGCGGGGAGCCGCTGGCGGCAACTTTGGTTAATGAAATCCGCGAGTGTCCAGTGGGTCCGCTCGAGGCCGCGGCGGCGTAGGGCGCGCATGTAGCCCTGGAGCGCCGAGGACTCCTGCGGACTGATTGCGATTTGCCCGGTCGAAAGCAGCCAGTCCAGTTCCTGCTCTGCGATGGGCCCGCTAAGCCAGCGAAGTACGAGGTGTGCACCGGCTCCCAACCCAACCCGGCTCAGGGGCACTCCCAATGAGAACTCGAAGAGCCGGGATGCGCCGGAGTCTGACGCTCTGTGACCGGCGTGCTTTAGAAACGCTCTCTCGATCTCTCCCCGGCGCTTGCCCGCATCCTGGGTGATAACCAGGAGCCGGGAGTGGGGATTGGCGGTAATCCGGCGGCCGCACCAGGTTGCGCAGGCAGCCAATTCGGCTTGGGTATCTGTTGCTTCATTCAAGCGGATTTGCCGGGCCGGTTGGGCGGATGCAGCCTCTCGCCACTGGCCCCAAGCGTCGAAAAATCTGCGCTGCACGGGCAGAATCCGATCGAACCCTGCCAGCAGCAGGGGCGGCTGGTCCCTTTTGAGCAGTGGAATCAGTTCCAGCGGCAAGCGGCTCGGGCTCAGCAGGCTGTCAGCGCGGCAAAGCTCGTCAAAGGCCGCCAGCCAGCCGCTGAAAGCGCCCGCATCCTGCACCCAACTGACTCGCGCGGCCATTTCGAGGAATCGCGGGGCGTAAGCGCATAGCAGGGAGTGGGCCTCCATAGCCATCCCGGCCAATCGGTGGCTCGGCCCATCGAGCAGGGTGGCCAGTTGCCGGCCGTCTCCAGCGATGTTGTCCCACAGAGCCTGTTCCTGCGTGGAATTCAGCAGCAGGCGGCTGTCAAGCGCGCGCTTCTCCCACCCGGCGCGGACAAAGCTCTTCCAGTCGAGGACATTGGGCGCAGGCCAGGCAGCCAGCCCCTCGGCCTGGCGGGCGCCATGAAACTCGGCCGTGATGGCCCGCGCGGCTCGGTCGCTGGCCGTAACGACCAGCCCGCCGTCACGCAGCCATCCGTCCATCTCGCCGCGAGATTCGCTCTTGGGCCTGCCTGCTCCCGCCTGAAAAGGGTCCATTCCAGCGTTATACGCCAAGCGGCGCAGGAAATCCCGGTACATAACCCGGGGCAAGTCATTCCACGCTTTGAATTGGCGCGGCATTACAGGCCACCGAACTTTGGCCATGGCCTGAACCCACACGCTTCGTGCTGAAACCGCCGGTAGTACACTGTGGGCTGTGATACGCCGATTGCTTTCTTGCTCATTGCTTGCTTTGGTTGCGCTGGCCGGATGCCACTCCGGCCCAAAGAGTTCAACGCAGACGGCCGCCAGTCCGGCCTTCAAGGTCTACAAGCTGCGCGGGAAAGTGGTCTCGACCAATGCCGCCAAGGGTGAGGTGACGGTAGACCATCAAGCCATTGCCGGCTTCATGGAAGCAATGACCATGCCCTACAAGCTCAAGGATCCGAGCATCCTTGGCGAGTTACACCAGGGCGACGTCGTCACTGCCGACGTGCTGGTTTTTTCCGACCCGGAGGCGGATTATCTTCTGGACCATATAGTCGTGGTGGCCCAGGCCAAGGCGGATTACAAGCCGACGGTCTTCTACCATGTGCCGGCTCCCGGCGACGCGGTGCCTGACTTCAAGCTGCGGAATCAGGACGGCCGAGCGATCCACCTGGCGCAATTCCACGGCAAGGCGCTGCTGGTCACCTTCATCTATACACGCTGTCCGCTGCCTGAATTTTGCCCGAGGGTGACGCACAACTTTGCCGATGTTGAGCGGCAACTAGCCGCCAGCCCGGCGCTCCAAGACAGGACCCATTTGCTGTGCGTCAGCTTCGACCCGGAGAACGACACGCCGGCCAGGTTGCGGGCCTATGGCGCCACCTATATAGGTAGCGATGCCAAGAGCGCTTTTGCCCATTGGGATTTTGCCGTGCCGGAAAAGTCGGTGCTCCTGGAAATGGCGAAGTTCTTCGACCTGGGAATGACCAGCGAGCCCGACTCGACGATTACCCACACGCTTTCCACCACCCTTATCGGTCCGGACGGCAAGGTGGTTCGGTTTTATCCCGGCAATGAGTGGACCGCGGACCAACTCACCGGGGACGTGCGGCAATTGCTGAAAGGCTAGAGTGCCTGCCCGCCACTGAAAGCCATTTGAATCGGCAAGCAACTGCCGCACATCCATTCCAGTAGACTTGAAACTGAATTCTTCCCTTGAGGTCGCGCACGATGGCGAAAGTAACATTGGTTTTTGCGGTTCTTTTGGTGGTCCTGGGCCTAGTCGGCTATCTGGGCACCGGCAGCATGTATCCAACCGCGTTGATCCCCACGTGGTTCGGCCTTGCGTTAGGCCTCTTCGGCGTGCTCGCCATGAGCCCTAAAGAGAGCCGGCGCAAGCTCTTCATGCACATCAATGTGACGATTGGCCTGCTGGGATTTTTGGGCGGCGCGATTACAGCGGTGACGGGGTATGCACACGCCAGGTCCGGGGGCATTGAACAGAACTACACTGCGCTGGCATCGAAGCTCACGATGGCTGCGCTGATGCTGATCTATGTCAACCTGTGCGTGCGGTCGTTTATTGCCGCACGGCGCTCAGGCAAGGTCTAACGCATGGGAACCATGCGGGGCGGCGGGTTGGGCATGGGTTCGCGTGCCGAGCGTTCTCCTCGAGGCGGCGGGGCGCGTGCGGGCCAGGTTGAACCCACCAAACGCAAGCCGAGCCTGAAGAAGCTTTGGCCACAGATCAAAGCGTTGGTGAAGCCGCGCCTGGGACTTCTGTTTGCCGGCATGGGGTTGATGGTCATCAACCGCGTGGCAGGCCTGGTGCTGCCGTTTACCTCGAAACCCCTGCTGGACAAGGTTCTGTCTCCGGTTCATCCGCGGCCTGACCTACTGCCCGGAATCATCGCGGTGGTCTTCTCGGCGATGATCGTGCAGGCCATCACCTCGTTTTCACTAACGCAGTTGCTTTCGAAGGCTGGCCAGCGGCTGATCGCCGAAATGCGCCGCCAGGTACAAAGGCACGTGGGCCTGCTTTCGGTCTCCTACTACGACGAGAACCGCACCGGCACGCTTGTGGCGCGCATTATGTCTGACGTGGAGGGCGTGCGAAACCTGGTTGGAACAGGGTTGGTGGAGTTTGTGGGCGGACTGCTCACTGCCGTTCTGGCATTCATCTTTTTGCTGCACCGCAGCGTGATCGTCACGCTCACGGTCTTCGCGGTGGTGGGCGCTTTCGTTTTTGTGCTGCAATACGCATTCAAGATCATTCGCCCTATCTTCCGCGAGCGAGCCAAGATCAATGCGGAGGTCACCGGCCGGCTGACGGAGTCTTTGGGCGGGGTCAGGGTCATCAAGGGCTACCACGCCGAAGAGCGCGAGGCGACGGTTTTTTCCGGCGGCGTGGAGCGCCTGCTGGCCAACGTGATGAAGTCGTTGACCATGACCAGCGTGCTGGGCTCGGCCTCGACGACGGTGCTGGGCCTGGTCTCCGCGCTGGTGATGTGGCTGGGCGGCCATAGCGTGCTGAATCACTCCTGGACCGTCGGCGACTACTTCAGCTACAACANNAGGCTTTTGCCGGCCTGGACCGCACGGGCGAGATCATGTCGGAGCTAGAAGAGAACCAAAGCCCTGGACGAACGGTGCAGATGCCGCCAATCCAGGGCACAGTGCGCTTTGAGAAGGTGGAATTTGCTTACGAGCCTGAAAAACAGGTACTGCATGGCATCGATTTTCAGGCAGAGCCGGGCACCGTTACCGCGTTTGTGGGCTCATCGGGTTCGGGCAAGTCGACGATCATCAGTCTCATTTGCGCCTTCCACACGCCGACAAGAGGACGCGTGTTGGTCGATGAGATGGATCTTGCCCACGTGAATCTGAATACGTATCGTTCGCAATTGGGCGTGGTGCTGCAGGACTCCT
>PLZC01000187.1 GCA_003151985.1 Acidobacteriaceae bacterium | reverse complement strand
TGTACTAAGGCAGCTACCCCACTACTGGTATTCGTGTTGAATCGCCTGCAGAATCGGAATCAACCCTGACGGACGACGTCCGTGATGGTTGAGAATGGTACACACCTTCTCAAACCTGGCTGTTTCGAAGTTCTCTGTGCGATCAACCGCGATGGGCATCGAAGCCATCTAGACGGCCTCCCTTTCTTGAATTGGTACGCGGAATCTCCTGGCCAGCTTCCAGGAAAGAGAAGCCAGCGAATTGTAAAGGTCTTCGTTATGCACGATGATGTGGCCGGGAACTTTGAGCTTCACTGGAGCGAAGTTCCAGATGGCCTGAATGCCGCCTTTGACCATTTCATCGGCCACGGCCTGGGCCACGTGGGGCGGCGTCGTGATGATTCCCAAATGAATACTCATCCGCGGGGCCAGATCGCTCAGTTTTTCCAGGGGCAACACCGCCTTTTCGTGGATCCACAGGCCGATTTTGGCGGGGTCCGTGTCGAACGCGGCTACGATTCGCAGGCCGAACTTCGAAAAGCGTTCGTGACCGAGGAGCGCCGTGCCGAGGTTCCCCGCGCCCACGAGAAACGCCTCGTTGATGTTGTTCCAGCCAAGAAAAGTCTCGATAGACAGAATGAGTTCGGAGACCGAGTAGCCGGTCTTCGGCTTGCCTACGATCCCCGTATATTGCAGATCCTTACGGACTTGCACTGGGACGAGGTTCAAATCCCGGCCGATTACGCTGCAAGAAACCTTGCTGATCCCCTTGGCCTCGAGTTCCACCAGGTAATGGTGGTACTGGGGCAGGCGGCTCAGGCTTGGCTGCGGGATCGGCGGCGCGTCAGGCCGCTTCAAAGGGAACGTATTCGATAAATTCATATCGATAAGCACATACCGAGTGTACGGCTGGATACTTTTGGGAAAAGTGACAGCGATCACGAAGCGTAGAGATTCAGATCACAATGCTGACGGCGACTGAGCCGGAAAATGCATTTCGATAGCAGGCACACTGTTTATGCGCTTGAGTTTTCTTCCAGGTGACCAGAACGAGGCACTCATCGATGAGATCAAGGACAAGAAGATGGCACCACGGCAGGAGGATCAGTCACCGGGGCACTCATCGAGTTCTGCTCGGTCGTGGGGGGCGTCGTCTCTGAAACAAGCACGCCCTGCCGTCAGCTTCGCCACAGAATGTGTTGGAAGAGTAATTGTTGACAGCTTGAGTAAGGCTCGATATGCTTTCGTCAAATATTTGAAAGCATTCAATGCGATGGGGTTTGTTGTGCTTGGCCCGCATGGCCCTGGAGGGTCTGATACATTGGCGGGTGTGCCGGGCGAGTAATGGGTTGCAACTCAGGCAGGAGTTCGGGATTCGAACAGTTGGCGCTCAAATCTCTCCGAGGAGAAGACCGCGTGGATAGACGTTGCGTGCTGAAATATCTGGCCGCCACCCCTGCCATGGGAGCTCTAGTGAACGGGATGGGGGGAGCTCTGGCGGCCGCTGCCGCATCTCCCGTGGGGCCGGCCACCGAGCGCACGCCCGCATTGGGGGCTTATGAAAGCCTGCGTTTCGGGTGTTCCTTTCATTTTGGCCTGCCTACATTTACCGGAGACGACTACGACGTGGGCGCGGTACCGGCAACCACCTACAGCCCGACTCATTTGGATGTGCGGCAGTGGATCAAGGTGGCGCATGACCTCGGCGCCAAGTATGCAGTGCTGACCGCGAAGTACATGTCGGGTTTCTGTCTTTGGAACTCAAAAGGGTACGAGTATAGCGTCGCGGCGAGCGGGAACAAGACCGATGTGGTGGCGGCTTTTGTGGATGCCTGCCACGAGTACGGGCTGCGGCCGGGGTTTTACTACTGCATCCTGGACCCGCACAACGAAGGAAGATTTGACTGGAACTCCATGGTTCCGGATAAGTACTTCGACCTGATCAAGCGTCATGTTAGGGAACTGCACACACTTTATCCGAATACGTTCTATCAGCTATTCGATATCACCTGGAAAGTGACCCCGGCGCAGCTCTGGGAATTGTATCGGTTGGTCAAAGCGCACAGCCCGGACTGCATTGTGGTTTGCAACCAGGGCTTCAAACAGAGCCGGGCAAACCAGGGCCGAATGAGCGAGGTTGCAAGTTGGCCGAGCGATGTGATCAACGGCGAAGACACGCTACCGCCACTGGAAGGACACGATCCGCACGTTACTCATGAGCGGAAGAAGTATTACATGCCATTCGAAACATGGCTGCCAACAGGGCCAATCTACCCACCGATGCCGACGATGCATACCTGGTTCTGGCATCCGTGGTACAAAACTCAGAGTGCTGAAGTTCTTGCACATGCCTATCGCGATTGCATGAGCGGCAATGCAAACCTGCTTATGAATCTCGCGCCAGACAATACAGGCCGCCTGCCTGAAGATGAGGTGGCAACGATGCAACGCGTCGCCGAACTGATTCGCAGTTAAGCGTTCGTATCTTCCTGTACGATAGCGATGGGCAAAACCGTGGATTCCTGGGAAACAGGATATTGAGGCCAAGGTAGTTCTTGAATTTCCAAAGAGGTAGCCATGTTCATACCAAGTCTTTACCCGCTGGCGCTGTTCATGATGATCGTGACCATGATNNATGGGCTTCACAATGGGCAGCACAGACCCGGCGAGCAGCGAGAGTTTCATGGGGAACCTGCGGGCGGCCGATGGGCACCACATTCTGCTGGCACTGCTTGGCGGCGTTGTATTCAATGCCGCAAACATTCTTCTGGTGGCGGCAATCGCTATCGCAGGGTTGGCGGTGGCGTTCCCCATCGGCATCGGGCTGGCGCTGGTAATCGGGTCAATCCTGAATTATGTCATCACGCCTAAAGGAAATCCCGTGTTGCTGTTCGGTGGGATCTTCCTGGTGGCGGTAGCCATTGTCCTCGATGCTCTGGCCTATCGCAAACTCGTCAAGGATCTGAAGGTCAGCACAAAGGGGATTCTCCTCAGTTTGCTTGCCGGCACCGGCATGGGCCTCTTTTATCCTTTTGTTGCCAAAGCGACCATCGGCAACAATCACCTCGGTCCTTATACCGTTTCCTTTGTGTTCTCCATCGGCGTACTCATCTGTACCATTCCGCTCAACTATATTTTCATGCGCAAACCCATTTCCGGCCCGCCAGTAAGCATGGCAGATTATTTCCACGGAACGCCCGGGTTCCACTTCTGGGGAATTCTCGGCGGTGTGATCTGGGGCGTGGGAGCTACTTCGAACTTTGTCGCGTCCTATGCGCAGATGGTTGGTCCGGCGGCGGCATACGCTCTTGGACAGGGGGCCACGATGGTCTCCGCTATCTGGGGCGTTTTCGTTTGGAAGGAATTCGCCAATGCGCCGCCGGCCGCCCGCTGGTTTCTGGGGCTTATGTTTCTATTCTTCATAGTCGGACTCAGCGGCATTGCCGTTGCGCCCGTAGTCGACTTTTAGTTGTTCAAATGCTTCGATCGATTGTTGTGCTCGCGTACGTTTGCCGAGTTATTCAATACGTGAGAAACGGTACCCAGAGAGACCCCAGCAATCTCGGCAATCTGTTTCATGTTGGCCATTGGCTGATCTCTCTTTCATTGGAATTCGCCCGAGCTGTCCGCCCGGATTCGCTGCGCAGACATCATCCTGCTCGAAGCCTGTCAGCGCGGCGATTGATTTCCGATAAATCGTTTCAAGCAAAGCTTACCATTGAGCAAGAAACTCCGGGCTAAATGCTTGACAGGCCTCAAAGAAACTCTCTACGCTGGCTGGTGTATTTTGAAAGCTTTTAACTGCCACGTGGAGCCCGATGTTATGCGAAAGTGGCGTTAGGGAGAAATACCGTGAAAATCAAGATGGTGGCTGGAATATTTGTGGTGCTTTGTGGAACCCTCATCGCCCACGCACAGAGTGAATGGCAGCAAAAGGTGCAGCAACAACTGCCGTTGTTGGGGCATCGAAACTGGATCGTGATCGCAGATTCGGCTTTTCCTTTCCAGACCTCGCCCGGAATCGAGACCATTGAGACGGGGGCAGATCATCTGGCGGTTGTCGATTACGTCTTGCAGGCCATCAAGGATTCGAAACATGTGCGTCCGCTCGTACATCTAGATAGAGAATTGCAATTCGTCCCGGATAAAGAATCCCCGGGAGTGGATCAATATCGCAAAGATCTCCAAAAGCGAATCGCCGGCCTGCCAACGGATTCGACACTTCACGCGGACCTGATTCAAAGACTCGATGAGGTTGGGAAGACTTACCACATCCTGATGCTTAAAACGAATTTGACGATACCTTATACCACAGTGTTTCTGCAATTGGACTGTAGCTATTGGAGTGCGGAGTCCGAGGCCGGTATGCGGAAGGCCATGAAGCCTCAGCGATAGCCCAGCTCTCTCTGTGGTCGAACAAGAATTCCGTGAACTTCCCTGACCTGTAAGTAGCTGATTTTACAGCGCGCTCAGCATCTTTTTCCGCCTTCTTTAACAGAAGGAGTAAAGGAGCGGATCGGAACTTCCAGCTTGCCCCTGGTCACATGATCGGACCGATCTCAATCGTTGGACGCTCTGGGAGTCGTCAAATGCCCAGCCATATCCCGCTCTTCGCTTGCAAGATTAACTAACGAGATTGATTTCAATTGTGTATCTGCTGCCTGTCTGTCAGCAATAGTTTGATAGTCTCACTGATGCGGTGGGTACGATAGTCGGCTATTTTTTTGCCGACCACCGCTGACGCTTTGTCGAATGGAAGCCCTCCCATCCCGCTTGGATTCTTGGTTGCGTCGCCGGCGATAATGGCCGCGAAGAAATGGGACGGCGGCGCCTCGGGCAGTTTTCGGTAACCGGGCCGAACCATATTGGGATAGTAATGAAGCATCAAGCTTAGTTCTGATCCGTCCGCGTGCGCGCAGGCGGCTTGCTCTGTGCCGGGTCCCAGCAATTCAGTCAACATTGGGAAGTTCTGTGCGCGGTCAAGCAGCACCAGGCTCGCATTTGGTATGAGGTTCAATTGCGCCGCTCTTTCACTTTCGACGAGGTAATAGACCTTCATTCCCGCGATTTCACGGTTCGCTTCTTCCGCAATGCGCGCCACGGACTTCACATGTCGCCCCCCAAGGTGCCCGCTGACCAGGAACACGTTCCGCAAACCGTTATCATGCAGAGAATGCAAGAGGTCAACGTATAGTCTCACGAACGTGTCGGCGCTGACTGTGAGGCTGCCCGGGTACATATAAGTTCCATCGCGTGTCCAGTCACCAGCTTCATTGGTGATGCCGATATTAAGCGGCGGACCCACGATTGCTTCAATTCCGGCATTACGCAACTGCTGTTGGACGTCGCCGAGTTCCGCTACTGCCAGGAGTGAATCAGTAACAACGGGCAGGTCAGGGCCGTGCTCTTCAATCGAACCGATCGGTAAAAGCATCACAACGGTCTTCGTCACCGCGGCCCCGAATTCGGGAAATGTCATGTCGAGCATGGTCTGATAATTTGAACTCTGGCGGAGACGCTCCATTTTCCCAACTTTGTCCATTGCCGATCCCACAACATTCTCCGTCTGAGGGCAGACTACCAATGGCGCGCTGGCCAGGGCCAAAACCACAAACACGACAAAACTGACTCGCTTCATGTATTCGTCTCTTCCTTGTGCGCCGATGTGATTCGCACAAATCATATACGCTATTTGGTGAGGAGATTTCCGCTTGGAGCCTTCGGGCGGATTGTGGTCGGGTGACCGGCTTACTCGTCAGTTACCAACCCGCGGCTGTAACATGCAGTGTTTTTCTATTCCGGTCGGACCTCACTGTGCGCCTCGGCCAGTTCTCGGCGTCCAGCTTGATCGGCATGCCCCGCAACCCTGAGCAACTTTTGGAAGTATGTCTGCGCGGTTTGACGATCGCCGGCCAGCTTCGCCGCCTCGGCTGCCCCGTACAGCGATCGAAAGCGGTTGGGCTCCTTCGTCAGCGTGGATTCAAATTCTTTGAGGGCTTCCGAGGGTCGCTTTGATTCCAACAATAGTTCCCCCAGCAGTTCACGCGCCGGCGCGAGTGGCCCCGGCGTGACGGCGTTCTTCTCGGTCTTGTCTTCCAGTTCGGCCGCCCCGCGCATCCCGGCGAGCGCGACCTGGTGGTCGCCTTCAGCAAACGCTAACCATGCGGATACTTCCTGCCGTTGAATTTCTACCTGGTTGGCCCAATAACTCTCTTTCATTCTTTCCAATTTGACCCTCATCTGTTCTAAAGAGTCGATTGCTGAGCGCGCGGCGGCGCGATCTCTCAACTGCGCAGCGCCTAAGCCACGCGCAAAGTAGGTGATCGCGTCGGCATACGGAAACGGGCTGGGATGGGGCTCCAGTTTTGCAGCATCGGCCCAGGCGCGCCGTTCCAAACAATATCGAGCGGGAATCGCCGCGCGTGCAAAGTATGCAGCAGCGGGGCTGGCCGCTCCGCTGATTAACACTTCTGGATCAAAGCGCGAGAATATCTGAACGGCCGATTCTACCAATTGCCGGGCGGCGGCGTCCTGGGCTGTCTGCAAATATGCGTAAACCATGTAGTCGGTGGCGTGCAATTCTTCGGCCGCCTGACCGTCGCTTCTTGCGGCGGCCGCAGCGGCTATGTTGGCGTCGATGGAATCCTGCCAATCTCCAAGTCGCGTAAATGTGTGCGATGGCATGTGTAACGCGTGCGGGCTTGAAGGAGCAATCTCACTATAGTGCT
>PLZC01000332.1:3470-4106 GCA_003151985.1 Acidobacteriaceae bacterium | reverse complement strand
ATGCAAAGCTCTTCGATCGGGCAACAACGATTCAGCTCGACAACCCGTGGCTGTACTTCAATGTCGAGAAGCTAAAGGACGATCCGCGTCTGGAGCGAGCGATGAGCCTGCTGATCGCCCATACGGCCACCTGCCGGGCCTCGGGTTGGACCGGGCAGCCGAGCATCGTGCTTCTCGACGAGTGCTGGGCGCTTTTGGAATCGCCGATTCTGGCCAGCGTCGTCGTGCAACTCTTCCGCACGGCACGCAAGCGCAATGCGAGTGTCTGGGGAATCAGCCAGACGCCGGAAGACTTTGTCGGGACACCCGACAAGCCCAACGAGCACGGCGCGGGGATCGTCAAGAATGCCACGACAAAGATCATAGGCAAGCAGCCAGGCGACATGCGGGCGCTCAGAGATCACCTCCATCTCAACGAAACGGCGTTGAACCAAATCAAGACATTCGCCCACCCGAAGAAGGGCCACAGTGCGGAGTTCCTGATCGCCATCGGCGAGAAGGCCGAGTCAACCCACGCGATCCGGGTTGTGCCGAGTCCGGTCGACTACTGGATCACAACCACATATCCCCGTGAGCGGACCTATCGCAGGTGGTGGCTCGCCAGGCGTACTGGGATTCCGCTGATCGAGGCATACG
>PLZC01000332.1:0-3434 GCA_003151985.1 Acidobacteriaceae bacterium | reverse complement strand
GCTGGTTGTTGCGTTGGCACTTCCGTCTCGGGCCCATGCGGGCATCCTCGACATCTTCGATGAGATCTTCGGCACCATTCAGAACGACATGGGATCGGCGCTCAGCGACATCAATCAGATGACCCATCAAATACAGCAGTTGTACCAGCAAACATTGTGGCCATTGGCGCTGCTGAACCANNAACTGGAGACGATCCTGCACAGCCGACAGTCGACGCAGATTCCTGCTCTTCAGGCGAGCTTCGTGGCGAACTACGGGGCGGTCGCTCCGGTGAACACCGCATCTCCCCAGGATCGCGTGATGATGGACATTGACGATGCTCTGGGGCAGGAAACACTGAAGACCACACTCATTTCGGATCAGGGCCAGGACGTCATTCTTGCCACTGCCAACCAGATGGAGAATCAGGCGGCGGTCAGCACTCCAGGGTCAACGCCCTTCATAACCGCGCAGGCCCAGGTTGCCAACCTTCGTTGCCAGGCATTCATGCAGAAGATGCTTGCGGCGGAACTGCGTCAGGAAGCCGGTCGCATTGCGCATGACAATGTGCTCACAAAACGGAAAGCGTCGGCAGCGGGCGCGATCAACAACCTTGTCACTGGCACACTTAGCCGGTAAGGAGGAACTTCGATGGCAGACATGAACAACAAAACGAACAAGGTGCGAAAGCCGTTCTTCTGGCGCCGCAGAGAGCCAATCGCCGCTGAGACAGTGCGGCTGGCGTCGGCAATCGAATCCGATCAACCCAAGGACCATCCATGGTACCGGCCAACAGTATGGAAGGCAGCCGCAGTGGCGGCCGTCGCGCTGATGCTTCTGCCAGGCCGCGCAAACGGACAGTTTGGGATCGATCTCGCTGCAATCCTGGCGGCGTTATCTAAAGTCGAGTCCTTGATGAACACCTATGTTGCCGCGCCGCTCAAGACGATCAACCAGGCTCAGCAGAGCATTGCTACGTATGAGCAACAAATTGTGTATCCGATCGCAGCGATCAACCAGGCCAGGATCTCCGTTACGCAGTTCGAGAGCCAGTTCGGCCAGATAAACAATATGTTCAAGGTCAACGTATCGAGCGCGACTCTGCCGCAGTCGCAGAATCTCGAATCGCTTCTGCTCTCTCGTAACACAGCGAATATCTCAACAGTTTCGCCACAGTTCCAAAACGTGTACGGGGTTGTCATGCCGCAAAATGCCGCATCACCGCAGCTTCGCAATATGACCGACATGACGGATGCTCAGGCGCAGGATGCGATGAAGCGCGCCATCCAGATCGACGCCCTGGCGGATGCCGAATTGGCGGAAGCGGACCAGATGGGCCAGCAGATTTCCGCAGCCGCTCCGGGCAGCGCACCAATTCTCGAAGCGGAGGCGGATGTCTGGGTGGTGCGGGCGAATGCCTATACGCAGGCGGCGCTTGCTGAGTTGATGCGCACCCGCGGTATCGATATCGCCAATCAGAGCAAGATGTCGAAGCTCGCTGCAGTGGACTCCATGGGCAGCAACGGTCTCATCAATGGATCTCTGACAAACAGGTGATCACCAATGCTGCTTTCCGCTCTCCATTTCGGTCCAACGGCGCTTGCGCTCATCGATTCGACGCAGCTGAATCTGTTCGAGCAGTTTCTGACGCAGGCTGTGCAAGGGATCGACTCGACAAGCATCACGTCGGGGATGCAGAACGTGGGCTACGTCATTCTCGTTGTCGGATTTCTCTGGCAGGTCTACCAGTCCGCGCTCCACGGCGGCGATGTGCGGGGACTGGGAACGAGCCTCATCAAGTATGTCGCGACGGCTCTGGTAGTGATGAACTACCACGCCGTCTTCACGACGATCAACCAGGGCTTCGTCAACGCCGGCAACTGGATCGGAAGTGCTTCAGGGGCGCTCAATCTGCTGGACAACTGGAGGAGCGACATCCAAACGCAGTTCAGCCAGGTTGGTTTCCAGCAGATGTGGGGTCTCGTCACCGGTTCAATCGCGGGCTTGATCGACGCCATTCTCATTTTAGTTGCCTACCTTCTCTATCCGCTTGTGATCGTGATCTTCGGATTCTTCTATATCCTGTACGGAAGCATCCTGTACATCTTCGGCCCGCTGGTGATTTCGCTGATGCCTCTGGGCGCCACGAACCGCATCGCCAAGGCATATGTCGAGAACGTCTTCATCTGGAATGCGTGGCCTATTCTCTACGGCGGCTTCGGCGCTCTGCTGAGTGCGGTGCAGATGGGCCAGGTTGGCCAGATGCTCAACCAGAACAACTTTCTGGGAGGTCTCGGCAGCCTTGAAGGATCGTTCCTGATCGGTTTCGCAAGCATCATCTTTTCGCTCGCCATNNCGCTGCAGTTGGCGCGGCCGCTGCTGGGGCCCGAGGTATGACGGGCGCCACCGGCAATGCCTCAAACGGCTCTGGCGCGGTCGCTGGCGGCGCAAAGATGCAGGGATCGGTGGGCGTTGGCAATCAGCCGGTGCCAGCCCAACGCGGGATCAATTCTGGCGAGTCGTCCTCGACCGCAGGCAACCAACCCGCGATGGACACCAAAGCCCGCAACACATCCGCAGCAGTTGCGGATGGTCCAAGCCAAATGGATGAGGGCGAGCCCACCGCTGAGGGGCATGCAGGTCAGATTCGTAGCTCCATGATGAGTGCTGGCGGTCAAGAGCAACTTGCCAGTGAGGGAGAGGGCAGCGCAGACGCGGCGGTAAGCTCCATCTCCGGCGCTGGTCCTACTTCGAGCCCGAGTGGCTCAACATTCGCGAGTGCGAACCGCGGTAATCCATGGAGTTGGCGTTTACGCGCTCCCAATCCTCGCTTGGAAGGACTTGCGACATGGGGTGCCTATCATGCGGCACGATTGGCCACACAGGCGGCCGTAACCAGGACAAGAGCAGTCGGCAACGCCGGAAGGGAATGCGACTGAATCCATTCGGCAGAGGAGATCAACGATGGCAAATGCGAAGAGTGTGGCGCAAGGGAGTGAACTCGATGCACGCCCCAAGTATTACGAGGTTGATGGAGCGTTGACGGCAAACGCAAACCGGGCGTGGCTGCTGGCCTTTCTCACCATTCCGTTGGCGCTCGTTGCGCTGGGGTTTGCGGTATTCATGCGCCTGCAGCCGCCTACGGTGATCCGCATCGGCGCCAACGGCGACACTGAAGTCGTTGGCCAATCCGGAAAGGGAAACGCGGCGGCCGGGAGAACCGGAACAGATGCCTTTCTCGATCAGGCATTCGTGAAGAGGTTTCTCGATAGCTATCTCAACTACTCGCCTTCCGATGTGGACGAGCGTTGGGCCGCAAGCCTCAACATGATGACGCGCAACTTGCGCAGCTACACCATGAAGGCAATGGCCGACGACAACACCAGAGGCAAGATCGACGACGACCAGATCCAGTCCGTGTTTCATCTGCGCGAGATCGACCCTGAGAGCGGAG
>PLZC01000013.1 GCA_003151985.1 Acidobacteriaceae bacterium | reverse complement strand
CGGCTCCGCATCTTCTGGAAGAACCGTACAACCTGGAAGACGCAATTCTTGTTGGTGGGCTCGCCAATTCCCTCATTCGGCACTCCGATCGCGTGAAGGTCGCCTGCCTTGCGCAACTCGTGAATGTGATTGCGCCTATCACTACCAATGAAGATGGCATCCTGCGGCACACCATCTACTACCCGTATGTGTGGGCGCTCAAGTATGCCCATGGGCGCGCCCTGAGCATTGCACCTGAGGGCCCGAGCTACGAAGTAGCCTCGCTTGGCCGCCCAATTGAGAGCATCGGTCTGGCGGCTCCCGGATTCGGAGACGTGCCTTACCTGGACGTGGTGGCAACTCACGATAAGGATAAGAACACGGCGACCCTTTTCATCATGAACCGCGATCTTGAAAAAGCGCAGGAACTGGAGATCGCATGGCACGACCTGACACCAAGCAAGGTAATCGCATTCGAGACAATCACCGGAAACGACCTGAAGGCGGGAAACACCTTCGCTGATCCGAAACGTGTGGTCCCGCAGACGCTGGAGAACCCGAAGGTTGGTTCCAACATGTCGTTGAAGCTGCCGGCGCGGTCATATTCGGTGCTGTCGCTGGTGGTATGAGGGGTGGGGTCTTCAGACCCAGGTCTCGAAGGCGAATCCTCGCCCCGGCGATTCCTAAGCCGTGGCCTGCGATACCCGCTGCAACAGCACCGCATCGGACTCGGTGAGGTCGAGCGGCTCCAGGTAGGGCTGGCGAACTCCGTGTGCTCCCGTCGGCCAATAGACCTCGATCATGTTCCCATCCGGGTCGTCGAAGTAGAAGGCGAAAGACGCACCGTGGTTGAACGATAATTTTATGGGTACCTTCCTTGCCAGGACACGAGCGTGGAACGATCGCAGCTCCGCCAGTGAGGAGACCTTGAAGGCAACGTGCCTGTACTTGGGTTCGGCGAACAAGGCGATTTCGTGAGACTCTTCACCTGGGCGGCTGGAGAGAAAAGCGCTGGCTCCTAATGGATGGTCGGCTTCGCTGCCCCCGACGATCTGCATTCCCAGCAGATCACGGTAGAATTCCGCCGAGGCCGTTGGATCCTTCGCGTAGAGACCTGCGTGGTGGATCCCGGTGTTGTGGCATGTTCCTTGCTCCTGCATTCCATGACACCTCGCTTTAGTTAGGTGGGATTTTCCCTTGTTCCATTGATCGTTGAATTTCCGGAGAGTTGGCGGTTGGGGGGAAGTTCCCTGTGCTTCTCAATAGAAGCGATGGGGATTGCGACTGTCAACTTGCTTCTGCGAGTTACTTTTTCGGGGCGTAGGGTCCGATTTCCGGTTTGCCCTGGGTGTTTTTCAGCGGCCCGAGTTCGTCGGTGACGCCGCGGTCGATGATTGCGGTCTCACGGCCATTCTGGAAGCAGGTGAAGTCCGGCCGGCCGAACCATGCAAAGGGACCACACAGCCGTTTGCCTGCCCCAAGTGCCGCGTCGTGCACGATGTTTACCAGTCGCTCATAGTCGGGCGTGCCTTCAGCGTAACCAGAGAAGTTTCCCAGGTCTCCGCTGGCTGCGAAGATTGCGGTGACGCCGGGAATGGCGGCGATCTGAGGTGCGTCCTTCACTCCGTCGAGCGTCTCGATCATCTCGATGAGAACCACATTCTTATTGATGGTGTTGCGATAGCCGCCGGGAACGCTGCCCCACACATCGGGTTCGAAGGCCTGGCCACCTCCAAGACTGCGCTTGCCGAGCGGCGGGAACATGGTCCAGTCGCGCGCGGCAACTCCTTCGGCAATCGAGCGGACAGTGGGAACAATAATTACCAGCGCGCCCAGGTCCATGGCATGCTGAATCTCGCGTTCATCGGTATAGGCAACGCGCACGCCAGGCACGGCTTTGGCGTGTGGACACGCCTTCCACATGCGGCCGACTGCTTCCCAATCGCGCTGGTTGTGCTGCATCTCAGTCCAGATAAAGTCGTAGCCGGAATTGGCCATGGCGCAATAAGTTTCCGGAGTGTCGGTGCTGAAGACGGTGCCGCCGGTGACCGTCTCGCCCTTCATCATCTTGATCATTACCGGATTCCAGATTCCGGCATCATGGGCGTCAAATGCGGGGCCGTATTTCCAATGAGCAGGATCGAGCGGGCCCTGGTTGACGGCGCCGACGGGCGGTGTGATCATTTGGCCGGAGACCTGGCCGGCGGGCACGGCGAGCGGGAACTTGGTTCCGCTGGCAACCGGGGTCTTGGCCTGGGAAGCTGCGGTGGGAAACGGATTCTGGGCCTGCGCCTGGAAAGCCATCAGGCAGATGAACAATCCGGGCGCTGCTGCAAGTGCCACACTCCCTCTGAATCGAACCATTACGAACTCCTCCTCGCGTTATCACGGGGCCGGCATCGCTACGTAGCAACGCAGGCAGAACACTCGCGTGCTCTTGAAATGTCAGGGATTCGCTACGTGCGCAAAGCCCCGGATAAAGATAAGCCATGCGGGGGCAAGCGGGATAGGGGGAGGCGAGAGTTGGAACACGCCGCCGGCCTGAAGGCGTGCGACTCTACTTCGGTTTTTCCGGTTTTGGATCCGGATTGAGTGCTTTGCCCACATGCCTGGCGGAGGTGCCAAGCGCATGTTTGGTTGCGTTGTAGGTTTTTTGGAGCGCGTTGCCGGTATTGTCCGTCGTAACTGAAATTGCCGCACCCGTTGATGTTCCTGCTTTGGAGAGCGATGACGTGGTGTGGTTGGCGCCCCCGGCAATCGCCTGCTCGGTGGCGCTGCTGTTGGCAATGATTCCCTGGGCGGGATGGCGGCCCGGATTGAACCATGCTATGTCCGTATCCGGCATCTGGTTGAGGCGAGCAAGGGGCTCAGGCGGGAAGTTGGTGTTGGACATTTTTTCGATGAGCGGCCATTCAGTGGATGCGATAAACACGGAACCATTCATGGGATGGCCGGTTTCACCGAGATTGATAATTCTGCCGGGCGGAAGGGCCACCATATCGACGCATCTGTCTGCGCCGCATCCGGCCTGGCAGAGCTTCCGATTCAAATAAGAAGCGTGCTTGCCGGGCGAGACAAAAACTCTGGCGCCGCTGTCCTCGGCATGGAGCGTTGATGCACGCGTGATATGGCTTACGTCGCATACCGTCTTCTCGTGGGCTGCGGCATACCAATACGCTGCCTTCCATTTTGCGGAATCGAGATTGCGGTCGGATGCGGTGACCAATACAGCCACGTGCTCCGCGT